>CAZEDR010000010.1:0-26980 GCA_964510975.1 uncultured Melioribacter sp.
TTCGTTCTATTCTTTCTGTTTATCTAGTAATGGCAATAGCAGACGGCGGTTTGGGTTTTTCAAAATCAAGCGTTGGTGTTATTACCAGTACATTCCAACCAATGCTTTATCTGCTTCCAATAGTTGCCGGTGCAATTGCAGACCGCTTTGGATATAGAAAAACGCTGGTCTTCGCATTCTTTGTTATGAGTCTTGGCTATCTGTTAACAAGTATGATGACAAGCTACTCAATGGTTTTTGCAGCACTAATTTTAATGGTTGTTGGCGCGGGTACATTTAAGCCAATTATTTCCGGTACAATTGCGCGCGTTACTGATAAGACAAATTCAACGCTGGCGTTTGGAATTTTCTACTGGACAATAAACCTCGGCGCGTTTTTGTTTCCATTAATTCTTGTTCCAATACTAAAGCAGTACTCTTATTCGTATGTATTCATTATGGCAGCAGTTGGTACCGGCTGGCTACTGGTTTTAAACTTTTTTGTTTATAAAGAGCCGCAAAAACCGGCAAATACAAAATCGCTTCCTATTGTATTGAAAGAAGCGTTCCTCGTTCTGAAGGATTTCCGATTCATATTAATGATAGTCATTTATTCCGGTTTCTGGATTTTGTATTTCCAGCAGTTCGATTCCGTGCTTTGGTATTTCAAAGATTACGTTGATAAGACGCCAATCAATAATGCGGTGAATGGAATGCTTGGATTGTTTATGACAAATCCTAACTGGCAATTTGATGTTGAGCATGTAACAGTTATTAATGCGGGGACAATTATTCTACTGCAAATTTTTGTTTCTAACATTGTTAAGAATAAGAAAGCGCTTCCTACAATGATTACCGGAATTGCAATTGGTACTCTTGGCATTGCAATTCTTGCGATTTCTACTCATCCGTTTGTATTCATCGCCGGCATTTTCATTTTCTCTGTTGGCGAAATGACGGCTCATCCAAAGTTTATAAGTTATGTTGGCTTAATAGCGCCGGAAGATAAGAAAGCTGTTTACTTGGGATATTCGTTTTTATACGGCGTGCTGGGTAGCGGAATTGGCGGAATTTTGGGAGCCAATCTCTATGTTCATTTTGTTGATAACCTTAAAAATCCAACAATGCTTTGGATAATTTTTGCATTGATTGGAGTTGCGACCATCATAGGACTTTTACTTTTTAATAAATATTTAGCACCTAAACATGTTGATGCATAAAACGGAACTGCAATGAAGAAATGTATTTCAATTCTCTTTTTGATTTTGTTTACAACAATTTATGCCCAGCATGAAAACGTACCGCTTGATAATGATATTTATGTTTTTCTTAAAGAAATGAAAGTGAAGGGAATCATCAGCGGAATACATGATGACAGCCCTAACATGTCCCGGTATGAAGTTAAGAATTTGCTTGGTACTATTAGCGAAAACCAAAACATGCTTAGCAATACAGAGCTTGGGTTACTTAAAAAGTTTGATGCTGAATTTAACGATGAAAAAGCAGACAGCAGCAATGCAGCTCAATTCTTTGGTGATGAAACCGGATTTTCAAATTCATTCCCGGATTTGTTTTCTCAAAAGAACCGCTATATGTATGCCTATCGTGAGCCGCAAGCAAACTTTTATCTCAACGTACTAGGAAGGTTGGCTTTCGGTCAAACGTTTGAGCCTTCAAAGCACAACTCAACATTATATGATATTGGTTTCCGGTTTCACGGAACAGCATTTAATCACTTAGGCTACAACTTGTCTTTGCAAAAAGGAGGAGTAAGCGGTTCGCAATCTGATGCAATGCTCTTTGATCCCCGTCTGAAATATAATTTTAAGTTCATTGAAGCGATTGAGAACATTGGCAACTATGATTTCGCGGAAGGCTATTTGCGTTATTACATTGAGCCGGCAAAAAATATGCGGCTGGCTCTGCAATTAGGCAGAGAGAAATTGAAATTTGGCTATGGCTACGGAAGCAAATTTGTAATCTCCGGCGATCATACTCTAATGGATTTCTTTAGACTAAACTTTGACTATGGCGTTTTAAGTTTTACTTCTATTACGGCGTCTACCGTTGGCACTTTTAATGTCAACCGAGATTTGGACTATACAAAGTATCTTGCAATAAACAGATTCAAGCTAAATTTCCCGAATCTTCTTGAATTTGGAATAGGCGAAAACATTATTTATTCGGGAAGAGGAGTTGATTTAGCTTATCTGAATCCGATGATTTTCTATAAGTTTGTTGAAATGTCTTTGCAAGATAGAGACAACGGTTCGGTATGGCTCGATTTTCAAACCCACTTTTTGAAGAACGTGGAAATAAGCGGTACGTTTTTCCTTGATGAAAATATTCTTTCTCATCTTCAAGAGATGAATCTGTTTTCAAACAAAACGGCTTACCAAATAGGTGCGTTCTGGTATTCGCCGTTTTCAATTAGCGATCTTACAGTTATAGCAGAGTACACCAAAATTCGTCCTTACGTTTATACGCATACAAACGAGAAGAATTCTTACACAACTTACGGAGAGTCAATCGGTCATTCAATCGGCCCAAACTCCGATGAGTTTCTGTTGAAAGCTGCTTACAATTTGAATGATTGGATTAGGCTAAACTGTTCCTACCAATACATCCGTTCCGGGGAGAATATTTATGATTCGGAAAATAGATTAGTCTTTAATGCGGGAGGAGATGTTTTCGTTCCTTACAGAATGGAGATTGATCCAAAACAAATTAATTTTTTAGATGGAGAAAGAATAAATCAGAACATTGTAACTGCCAATGTGAAGTTTGAACCTATGCGGAAGTTCTATATAAACCTGATGTATAAACTAATTTCGGAAGACAACATTAGCAGAAGTACTTCCGGTACCACAAGTTATATCTTGTTTACAACAAACTTCGAGTTATAGATTATTTGTAGATGGCGATTTCATTTAGCGCTTTTCGTTTGATGTCCGGCACCTGTGTGTTAGTCTTGGGATAACCCGCTACAAGAATTAAAAAAGGTTTTTCATTTTCCGGTCTATCAAGAATCTTATTCAGAAAACCCATCGGGCTTGGAGTATGAGTGAGGGAAGCCAGTCCGCAATTATGAATCGCGTTAATTAGCATTCCGGTAGCAATTCCAACAGATTCGTGTGTGTAATAGTTTTTCGATTTTTCACCGGTTGGTAAGATGGAATATTTTTCTTCGAAGATTGCAATTAGAACCGGAGCTTCTTCAAGAAAAGGTTTGTGTTTATCTGTTCCAATTGGAGCTAATGCGTTTATCCATTCTTCCGGAGCCTTCCCTTCATAAAATTCTTGTTCAACTAGTTCGGCAGCGTATCTAATTTTTGTTTTCAACATTTGATCGGTAATTACTACAAACTTCCAAGGCTGTTTGTTGGCTCCGCTAGGCGAACTGCCGGCAGCGAGCAAACATTGGTTTATAATTTCCATGGAGACCGGCTTGGTAGTGAAATCGCGAACAGTTCTTCGCTTTTGCAATTCACGGTTGAATGCTTTAGATCGTGCAAGCATTTCACTTTCCGAAAGCTCGCTGAAATTCAAATCTATAAGTTTTACTTCGCTCATGTGTAAGCCTAATAATTTGTAAATATTTTTGAGATGAGTTTGTGTACCGTTTATTTAGACGCGAATGGGAGCGAAATGGTAATTGAAGTACCCTTGCCAATTATGCTTTCTACTAGAATCTTGCCCGAATGTCTATCGATAATATCTTTGCAAAGAACTAACCCTAACCCCGTGCCTTTCTCGTTGTGTGTGCCTTCGGTAGAATGATGAATATCGATTCTAAAAAGTTTAGGAATGTCTTCGGACTGTATTCCAATTCCGGTATCTGAAATTGTAATGATGCTAAACTTTTTTGTTTGTTTTGCGCTAACAGTAATTTTGCCGCCATAGCCGGTAAACTTAATTGCATTCGAAATTAGGTTGCGCAATACAACTTGCATCATTTCTATATCGGCAACCAGCTCAAAGTCGCTGCTATATTCTTTAATTAGCGAAATATTTTTGTTTTCTGCATTAGCTGTTTGAATATCGAAAACAAAATCCACTAATTCATCCAGCTTGCATGTGGTTGGCGTAAATTCCATTCTTCCGGATTGAATTCTAGACCATTGAAGAAGATCGCTTAGTAAACGATATTGAGTTTTTGCAGTCTTGTGTAACTCCTTACTTAAATCCAGAAGTTCTCCCTTGGTTAATTTGTCGGCTTCTTCGGCAAGAATTTCGGTTAATCCAAGAAACCCATTGAACGGACCGCGTAAATCATGAGCAATAATAGAAATGAATTTATCTTTTGTCGCATTGATCTCTTTAAGTTCCTCAGAGCTTTTTAGAAGATCGGACTCCCCTTTTTCGCGTCGCATCATTTCATTGGTTAATTCTTCCTTCTGTCTAAAAAATTCCGTTATCATAGAAGCTATTTTTCCAAACTCAGTTTTACTTTTAGCTAAGTCTGTTAAGTGAACAGATTTTTCCTCCTCTAAACTCCGGGAAATTATTTTAAGAGGTGCGGTTACATAATTAATTAGAAATAATGAAATGCTGATAAGTAAACCTACTGTAAGAGTTATCCCGGTTAGCAATTGCCAATTTAATGCTTCGGCAGATTCCTTTAGCATTTCCGATTGGCTAACAAAAGTAATTGTGGCAATTTTTTTTCCCTCGTAGTTAAGCAAAGGCATGTTACTGATTATTGAATATGCCGTTGAATCGATACTTCTGGATTTCGCTTCGTCTGATAAATGAAGTGAGGTAGAACTAGATGTAATAAGGTTGAAACTGCTAATGTATTCTTGTGTCCAGATTCTGCCTACAATAAAGAAACCGCGCGCGGGAGTTTTTCTTGCTATATCGGAACTTGGTTGTACCGGGGCGGTTCTTACTTCAAGCAAACCATGATTTGTTTTGATAAAAAAGTAATTGAAACTTTTTTTAGCCAGCATTTCTGCTAGCTTTTGTTTTGGAAGCGGAAATTCACTTAAATTATTATCATTATATGTATTTGTTGAGTATGCTAAAGAAAAGTCTGTTTTATATAGCCACGCTGCATGTGCGCTGTAAGTGGACAATGCTGTTGCTATTATTTCATCTCCCCATTTAGCGTCGCTGTTTTCAACGCATGAAACCATTTCGTCCCAGTACGTATCGTTAAACGCCCAAGATTCCAAACCTTTTCCGACCAGTGTAAATATGTTGTCTATTAGAATTTGCTTTGTAGCGCGTTCTTCTACCAAAATTCGGGTAAGTTTTTTTTCTTCGTTAGCTTTGATAACAAATAGAATTGCGGTGAAGAACAGTGCAAGAAGTGTTATTAGTAAAATTATTTTGGACTGGGTTTTACCTATTTTCACACAACTCCTACAAGGCGAAAATTTTACCTGCGCCTATTTAGGAAAAAATGTTGATAGAAGCTACAATAAAGTAGAGATAGAGCTTTTGTTTTTCAATCAATGTTTAAGATTTGAAAAAAGTTATTCGGTTAATACAAGCGGCAAATAAAAAATAAATCGGCTGCCCTTACCTACTTCGCTTTCAACCCAAATTTTGCCGCCTTGTTTTTCTATGAATTCTTTACAAAGAATTAATCCTAAACCGGTACCTACTTCGCTGTTGGTGCCGGAAGAAGTGTGCCTAATATCTAGGCGGAATAAGTTAGATAATGTTTTGTCATCCATTCCAACGCCGGTATCAATTACCCGGATTTCCGCATACTTGCCTTGCTCTTCACCTAGTATGGTTATGGTTCCCCCTTTATCGGTGAACTTTATTGCGTTGGTAATCAGATTTCGGATAACTGTATTGAGCATGTCTTCGTCGGCAAAAACATTTATGTTGCCTTGAATATCATATTTGATCTGAATTCCTTTTCGTGCCGCAGTGGTTTCCAATAACTCTAAGTTTACTTTTATCAAGTTAGCCAGTGGAACTTCCGAAGGGTTGAAATCAATTCTGCCGGTTTGAGAGCGTGACCATTGCAATAAATTTTGTAGAAGATTGTGAGAAACTTCTGCGGATTTTTTCATTTCTTCTAAATAAAACTTACGTTCGTCATCGCTAAGCTCGCTGTAATCTGTAAGAAGAAGATCAGAAAAACCAAGTATTGTTATAAATGGATTTTTCAAATCGTGAGCAATGATTGAGAAAAATTTGTCTTTAGTATTGTTAAGCGTCTTAAGTTCTTCGGCAATCTTTTCTGTTTCGTCTGAACTTTGCTTGCGTGCAATAACTTGAGCTACTTGTTCGGCAACGAAAATTAGGATTGACATTTCTTCTTGACCGAAAGCTTTTTCGTTTTCGTAGTCTTGAACTACAATTACACCTATGGTTTTGTCGGAAACTTTGAGCGGAACGCCAAGCCAAATAGCTTGCGGTGCACCAATCAATTCAACATCGCCGTTTCTTCTTAATTCCAGATCTCCTTGGGCATCAATAAGCTTTGCTTTTCCGGTTCTTAAGACATATTCCGTTAAACCACGCCCAACTCTTTTGGGTGCTTGCGGCGGATCATATTCATCCACAAAATATGGAAAGGAAATCGTATTCGATTTTTCATCGTATAGTGCAATATAAAAATTCTTTGCAGACATTAATCTACCGACTACTTCATGAATTTTGTGATACAAACCGTATATATCTGAAGCAGTATAAGCGTACTCAGAAATATCGAACAAAGCTTGCTGAATTTTTTCTTTACGGTTTCTTTCGGTTACATCTCTTAAAATAGCCTGTACTAAGTTCTTGCCTTCGATAGAGACTGCTTTTAATGTTATCTCGGTATCAATTAATCCGCCATCTTTTGTAGTATGTATCCAATCAAACCTTTGTGGATTTCCCTTTAACGTCTCATTAATCTTTTCCAAAGCGGATTCTTTAGATGTTTTTCCATCTGGCTGGAATTCCGGAGAAAATTGCGCCGGGGAAAGGCCTATTAATTCATCGCGTTCGAATTTTAGCATGTCGCACACAGCTTGATTGCAATCTATTACGGTATCTGTCATCAAGAACATACCATCAATAGAGTTTTCGAAAAGAGAACGATATAGCGCTTCGCTTTCCTTTATGCGTTGCTTGTTTACAATTTCTTCTGTTATGTCACGCGAAAGACCAAACGTGCCAATAATTTTTCCTTTGTTATCGTAAAGAGGCATCTTGGTTGTTGAAACCCAGGTGGTGTGCCCGTCTTGCCAGTCTTCTTTTTCTTCTTTACCAATTAAAGCTTTACCTGTGTTTATAATTTCTTGTTCATCATTAAAAGCTGCAAGAGCATGGTCGTAACCAAACATATCAAAATCGGTTTTACCATTTAAATCGCTTAGCTGGTTAACGTTATGTTTAGCTGCCATTGCCGGATTCACTTTAATAATTTTGCTATGTAAATCTTTGAAGTAGATGCTATCCGGAATGCTGTTTAATAAAGCTTGAAGAAGGTTTTGTTCGGATTCATACTTGTTTATTATTTCTTTCTGCTCAGTTATATCTTCTACAAATGCAACAAGCTCTTTTACCTCGCCATTTACTTTTCTAACAATACTTACTCTTAGTTTGCCGTATAAAAAGTTGCCCGACTTAGTTAAATAGCGCTTCTCTAGTTGATATTGAGTTCGTTTACCTTCTAATAATTCGTTAAATAGTTTTTGATCTCTTTCGTAATCTAATGGATGACTAATTTTGGCGATTGTTAAGCTTCTCACCTCTTCTTCGGTGTAACCAAGCATTTGGGTGAGAGCATGGTTCATCTGAATTACATTTCTGTTAGCGTCGAACAGAGCAATTCCGAAATCCGCATTGTCGTAAATTGCTTTGAAGTAATTGGTGTCTTTCAAAGCCCCGAGAGAAGGTTCGTGTTTAGAGACCGAAGGCTTTTTCTCCTTAGCAACCTTTTTCTTAGTCGACTTTGGGGAAGTTTTTTTGCTTAACTTTTTAGCCATCATATCCTCTTAGCTGCACAAGTAGTTTCATATCTAAATTCAATATAAAGAAATTGATTAAAAATTTTTAACCAATTTCGGTTTTGGGGATAGTACAAATATTTTCCTCAATCAATTACCTTAAAAATCTCAGTTCTGCTTGAATCAATTAAAAGTTTTTCCCCTTCCGGAAGATTTATTGTAATTCCGGTTTTAACATTTAATAATTTATTTTTTTGAGAAATCATGTTACCCATTCTTGTTAATTCAACTTCTCGATTCGATTTTGAGTTATTAACAACAACCATAATTTTTTCGTTGGAAGACCATCTAAAGTAAACATATACATCGCTGATAGGTGGAAAATGAGTTAGGCTGCCTGTAGCCAATGCCGGGTATTGTTTTCTTAAACTGAGCAATTCTCTAATGTGATTGAATAACTCGTTCTCGTTTTTCTCGCGGCCGCTTTCTACGAACGCATTTCTTTTGTCATCTGGAAATCCTCCCGGAAAAGGCATACGTAAAGCTCCATGGTCATCAGTGCCTACAAGACCAATCTCCGAACCGTAAAACAATTGAGGAATTCCGCGGGTAGTGAGTAGAATATCGTAAACCATCTTTGTCTTTTCTAAATTGCCTTTAGTGAAATATGCAACACGTGGTACGTCGTGATTATCAGCAAAAGTTACAAGCTGTGTCGGATCGGGATACAGATAATCTTTAGCGATTACATTATAAATTTGATATGTACTGTTTCTTCCTTCGGCAAAACCGATTAGAACATCTCTAAGCGCAAAGTCAGTTACTGCCGGTAAGTTCGAGTTTACTTTTCTAAAACTATTGTTCTGTTGATAAGTAGCTAGCAAATCAGCGTCGCCCGTCCATACTTCTCCAACAATATTTACAGTCGGATATTCATCTCGAACAATTTTTGCCCAGCGCGCCATATACCTTTGATCGTTGTACGGATAAGTATCTTCACGAATACCATCTATACCGGCAAACTCCATCCACCAAATTGTATTCTGAGTAATATAATTTTGGACAAACGGATTGCGTTGATTTGGGTCGGGCATCCCTCTAACAAACCATCCTTGCTCAACGTGTTTAATCGTCGAACTGTCAGCGTGAATATCGCTGAACACCATCTTGTGATGATTTGCGTCTAGATGTTTATCAAGTGTTCCGTTAAACCAATTATCTGTTGGAAGGTTTTTCATCCAAGGATGATCATCGCTGCAATGGTTCGCCACATGGTCGAGGATTACTTTCATTCCACGCTTATGAGACTCATCCACATATTTTTTGTAAAGAACATTGTTTCCAAAACGGGGATCAACTTTGTAAAAATCAGTTGCTGCATAACCATGATACGAACGGAAAGTATTGTTCTCTATTACCGGTGTTAACCAAGTTGTAGTAACACCAAAATCTTTTAAGTAATCAAGTTTGTTGATTACGCCTTGCAAATCTCCGCCGGCTCTTCCTTGTCCTTTAGTCTTTTGCATATAATCGGAATATCCGGGAACGGAATCGTTAGTAACGTCGCCATTTACAAATCGATCCGGCATTATTAAGTAGATTACATCACTCTGCGAAAAACCTTGATAACGTCCAGACGCAGATTCTCTTTTTAAAATTGGAAATGTAATGGAAGAATTTTCTTTATTCCTTGTTAGAATTAGCTGGTAATCTTTGGGAGGAAGATTGCTCGGAATGACTATATCAATAAATGCATAAGCAGAGTTTTTAATTTTATGAACTTTGGCAACTTTAATTCGTGAGTCATCAAAGCGAGCGCTGATGTTGTTAAGATTTTGTCCGTAAACCATCAGCTGAATTTTATTCAGCTTCATTCCAACCCACCAGTTTGGCGGATCGATACGATTGACTGAAATTTGTTGTGCACAAATGTTGATTGTTATAACGAATAACATCGCCCAAATTTTTTTCATCTTTTTCCTCTTAACCGGGTTGCTAATTATAAAATTGGTGTATTTAAACCAATTACAAAATTATTGGCGCCAAAATAATTCAACTTCCACGTAAACTCTAATCTAAAAGGAAACAATGCTTGACCAATTCCAAAACCAATTTCTGCAAAAGGTTTCTTGAATTCTGTTACTGAGTTTCCAATTCCATAACGGGAAATAGTTGGCATTATTAATTTGCTTTCCGGTTTTGTTTCGATTAAGGCTGCATTAAAGTGAACACTCATATTCATTTGCCAATCTACCAAGAAGCCAAGATTAAAGAAACGAAACACTTCATCGCCAAGGTCGTTATCAATTGAAAGAACAAGCGCTTTATCGCCAAAGACTTCATCGGTTCGCAAAGTTCTGAAGGTGTTAGATTGACTTGCAATGCTTATGTTTCCCGGCAGCGCATACATCATCTGGAACGGAACTTTCCCGGTTGAATGCAGGCCGGTGAGTGTAAAGTTTGTCCTGGCGCCACCGAAAGTTGGGCTGTAACCGCTTAATGAAATGCGGTACATTTGAAAATCCAAATTACTTTTGAGCAATTCCGGATTGCTGAAAGTGAAATTCCCGCTTATAGAAACAAATGCGCCGCCTTGATTTATCTTTCTTCTGAAATAGCCGTCTTCGATAAATTTTCTAAAATCCAACTGAAAGTTTGCAGTAAGCGCATTGATTTTTGTTTCGTAGATAGGCTGAACTGCATTGAAGGTTTTACTCTTATTGAAGAATGAAAAATCGGTATTGACGTAAGCATTGTTATCGGTTCTGTTCATGTAGCCAATGCCAAGGCTTAATACCGGAAAAACTTGACTCCATACGCCGGCGCTGAATCCCTTTGAATAGTAGTAATCGCGGAAGTCATATTTGCCAAGAAGGCTCACTAGTGTTGATGTTAATTTGTTATAGCGGATAGATTCGCTGAAAAGATCGGTTAGCTTGCTGAAAGCACGAAGAGAAAAACTTGTTGTTCGGTAGTCTCCAACAAAATAGTTGGTTGTAAATTCACCTTTAAATTTTTTATCAGAGAATCCATACGACAAATCCAACTTGATATTGCTTCGCTTGTCAAATTGTTGCACTGCATTAACACCAAAGTTAAGCGAATGACCTTCTACTCGATTAAATGAATAAAGGGAAATAGGTCCGCTTATAAAAACATTATTGCCTAATGAAAGTGAAGGTGAAAGCAATGAAAAATTATCCCAGAAACTTTTAGGCGCAGATTCAACACTGTCAATGCGAGCGTAAGCATCCAGTTCCTCTTTCGTGTTTGGAATTGTTTGTGTTGATTTCCAGTAAAGAGAATCTTTCTTATCTGCATCCGGATTAACTTTAACAATGGTCATGTCAAAAAAATCATCGTCAAACTTATTGTTGATTTGATAATCATAAAAAATTGTATTTAGCTCAAACCCAAATTTCATTAAGCCAAGAGGATTACCTTCAACCGAAACTCTGTAATCTATAGGCATTACAATTTCATTTTCAAATTCTGTGAACTGCTGAATGATGCTGATCTTATCAAAAATTTTTCCGGGATTTGCCGGAGAGTTCATTCCAGCTTCAAGCTTAACTAAGTTGAATGATTTATCGGCAATGTATAAAGTGCCAACAAATCCCGGATCTATTTTGCGTAATGGTTCAAATTTTATTTTGAACACAGTCTGTCTGTCCATAGCAAGTGTGTCTTCGATTAGATAATCGTAGAACTCAATAGCTTCATCGGCAATTGGACTAAGCAGAGGTCGGTTTAGAAAACGAATATCATCTGTGTAGAAATTTTGCAACAGTCTCCCGCCGGTGAAAATGTTAATTGCGCTTGGCGTATTTGCAGATTGTTTACGTGCAACAATCTCATCTTTATATTCATTTGGCTTTTTGAAATATCCCTTGCTTTCGTTTTCTATTATTCCAGTAATTTTCAAATTGCTGCTATCATTTCTAGAACCAAAGCCAACCGAAATACTTGCCCCGGATGAATTACCGGATGAAGAAAAATTTGATGTGGTCTTTACAATACCTTTTGTGTACGCACGGTAGATGTATGAATTGATTTTCTCTTCCCGATCATGCTTAGCCATTATTGTTCTTCTCAAAATTTCCAATGCCGGATTTTCTCCCGGAAATACGGTAACCTCAGGCAGATTAACCGGAACCGGAGAGAGTTTTATTTCCAAATTTTGATTTGATTCCAAATTGACTTTTACTGTATCGGAAATGTAGCCGATATTTGAGACGATGAGTTGATAAACACCTTTAGAAAGACGAAGCTCGTAAAGTCCTTCAATAGTAGCTGAAGTACCCGATAGAGTTCCCGCAATTCTAACATTCGCATAAGCTAAAGTTTCATGAGTTGTTCTGTCGGTTATCTTTCCTTTTAATACAAATTGTTGGGCTAAGAGTTGAGTGGAAAATAAAACCATTGTAAGCAGAAAGCTTCGTTTCATGCGAAAACTCCTTATTATTTATTGGCTTTAAGCAAGTGAGTAGACAAAAATAGGACAATCCCAAAGCCGGAAAAAGTTTATTAATTTCTTTCTTAAACGAAAACTTTCTGATGATTGTTTCTATTTTGAAATAAAAAAAGTGAAATAAATGAAAATAACTATTTCCGGCGCAACCGGCTTAATTGGAAAGAAACCGGTTCGAGAATTAAGTGAACGTGGCGAGGAAGTTGTTGTATTAACTCGCACGGCAAACTCAGCCGGAAAAATTCTTCCACTTTAGGCAAACTTTGTTGAATGGAATCCAAATTCAAACTCGTGCTATTCAAAACTTTTCGGTATAGATGCCGTAATTCATCTTGCTGGGGAAAATATAATGGGAAAAAGATGGAGGGAACTCACACGAAAAGAGTTTTAGATAGTAGAATCAAGTGAAGCAAAAGTATTGTTGATGCGATTTCCAGTTTAAGCGAGAAACCAAAAACATTTATTTCGGCCTCCGCTATTGGAATTTATGGCAATCAAGAAGTTCCGGTTGGTGAGAATTCTGAAGTATAGTAATTTTCTTGAAACGTTGTTAAAGCTTGGGAAAATGAAAACGTAAAAGTTGATGAGTTCGGAATTCGGCGGGTGAATGTTAGAGTTGGAATTGTACTCGATGAAAAAGAAGGCGCGCTGGCACAGATGATTCGACGATTTAATCTTTTTCTTGGTGGACCAATCAGCAGTGAAAAACAATGGTTTTCATGGATCCACGTTGATGATATTGTTGGAATATTTTTGTTTGTACTGGATAATCAAATAGTAAGCGGTTCAATAAACGGCACGTCACCAGTTCCGGTTGGAATGAAAGAGTTTACAGCAACGCTTGGAAGAGTAATGCATCGTCATGCGTTTTTTTACAGTACCGGAATTTTCTCTGCGAATTATTCTTGGTGAAGGAGCGGGAACTGTCTTAGGCAGAGCTAATGTGAAGTCGGAAAAAACTCGAAAAGCTGGTGACAGATTTTTATTTGTAGAACTTGATACTACACTAATAAACCTGTTAAGAAAATAATTTACTCATACCAAGAAACAACTTCGAAATTTTTCGTGTTAGGAAATGCCGGTGGAGTGATTGTATAAAATCTTTCATCAAATCTGTGATTAAAACGCAGTCCTCTTACCGGAGTGCTACCGGAGTATTTTGCGGTTTCTGCTGTCGTTTTAGCAATTACACCACCAAATATATTCCAATTGCCTAAAAAACTTTGATTAATTAAATAAGTATCGGGTCCAATATTTCCATTCATTGCAAACATTGAAGCTTCAGTATAAATGTCTTTCCCCATTGTGTTGGAATTGTATTGAATTCTTATGTTGTCCTCAGCAATAATCCCAAGCATGTCATTGGAGTTTGGATTTGTTCGCGGATTGTCCAAATATCTGACGTTGTCTTCTATATAGACATTCCCATAATTGGTTCTTCCTTTTTTTGTAGCAACTATGGTAACATTTCCGTCCACCGTGCCTTTTGTATAAATATTACATTTTTCCGCATAGATAACGCCGTTAGGTGCAAATGTAGATAAAGCAACAGTTGTATTGGCGGACCACGAAGAGGACCCCTCTAGTTTTGAGCTGTAAGTAATCGTTGCATCATTATTGAAGTAAATACGAACATCTCTACCTTTATTTGGTGAAGAGCTTCCTTTGAATACCGAAGCACCGGCTCTCGTTCGTAAACCGGTTGTATCAAATTGAAGAGGAATATCAACGCCGGTCTGATAACCTGCGTTAAAAACCGGGGCACCGCTCCCGTATTTACTTAACCCACCTTTTGATGAAGTTTTACCTAGAAAAACCGGTGAGCCGTATGTAGAAAGTGTTCCATTAACATGAAATGGTCCGTGGAAAGTATCGCCTGTAGCAGGCATAGCGCTGATAGAAGAATAATAGTTTCCAAACTTTGCAAAATTGCTTGGTCTCAACTGAACACTGATTACTTTGGTAATATTATTAAATGTTCCTTCAGAAACAATTGTAGCCATTGTATTATCAACTGTCTCGCTGCCGCAAGCTCCCATAACATCTCCATGAGCCAGATGGGCTGCCACAGCAGAAACTGGTAATGATAATGTTTTTTGTCCTGCTGGGTTACCTGGAGGGCGATGACAAATAGTAACCCTTCCGCTCGAGACTCCTTGCGGATTTGAAACATAGACATCAATGGTTCCACCGGCAAAACTCAAATTATCAAAACCGGTTTCCCATGTTTTATTCATAAAAATTTCGTTAGCCGCCATATTTGCACCCGCTACGGCAATATTATAGGCTTGAGTCTCGTTATAATATTTACCAACGTTTTCTACTGCTCTATTTGTTAAACCGAGAAAATTTTGTCCAACAACAAGGAATATCATGCTAAAACCAAGAACTAAAAGAATTGCTGCTTTGCCGCCCATAGCTTCACCTGTTCCTTAAGTTTCTAGCTGCGAGACGAATTTGTCTCCAGAATACTTTTGAATAATCATTTGCGTAAGCATAACTGCTTTCAACTGTAATACTAAGTTGAACGGTTTGTATTTGAGATAGATTAGTAATGGGAAAACTAAGTTGTTGACTAACTGCATTAAAATAACTTAAACGAAATTGCGTTATACCCAGATTTGCACTTCCTGGTGTATCATGGTTAACCACACGGTACAACATTCTATCTCTTGGATTAGGAGTGCCAGAAAGAGAATCTGGCAGGCCAACGTAGTAATACATAGTATCAACATTGCTATCATTATCCGTATCAGTTAAAAATTTTATTCTGGTAGAATCCGCTAATAATATTGCCTGAGTTGGATCGGGAATTTTTGTCCAATCTCTACAATATCCTACTTTCTTAAAATCGTATTCAAGAAGCTGAACAACTTCAACAAGGCTTTGTTGAACAATAAGATCGGCTCCATAATTGTATGTGTTTTGAGTAGCGGCTTCATTTAAACGTAGAAGAATCATAAGCAGCATACCACCAACAATAGTAGAACCCAATATGTCTATTAGTGTACTAAAGCCCATACTCTCACCTAAAATACCAGTAACTAAAAACAGTTTGCATTCTGACTGTATCTCTCATTGAAGGACTTGTTACAGTAACTCTTAATCTTTTATGCCAAGTTTTGCTTATTGTAGAAGTAATTGCATTTGATGAAACAGTAACATAGTCAACCAGGCAATCTAATCTGAAATTTGCGGAGCGGAATGTACTATCAACCAGTACCGTCTCAACTCCCGAAGGAATGCTCAATACTGTATCAGCCAATACTAATCTGTTGTAATTGTTGTAATCATCAAAATCATTGTAATTTGGATAGCTTTCACCAGACTCAGCACCAAGTTGGTTATAGGCTTTCAGTGGTGTTGTTGTGGTTATAGAAGTGGTATCTGTTGCATTATCAAATGCTTTAGAATTTGCCTCTTCAATTAAAGAAGTACCAAGGGAAATAGCCATTACGTTAAATTTTGTTTCCATCACAGTAGTTCCGGTATTTAAAAATCCGTTATTAACGCGCAAAATTACCATCCCTAGCAAAACCAAAGCAGCTATTGTAATAAGCATTTGCCCGGTATTCATTAGTACAATTCCTTTATGCTAATGCTAAAATAGAAAAAATAAGCTCTAGTATTCAATCAATAATCGTGCGAGAAGTCCACTGGTGTTTTTAATCAAATTGGGAACAAATTCACCACAACATGAAGAAAATACATGTAATTATCGGAGAAAACGATTAAAATATTAGCAAGGGTATGTAAAAAGCTAAAGTTGTTATATTTAGATGAGAAAAATTTCGGGTAACAAATGGATCCAATTAACATTCTAGTTGCTATTAATTTATTCCTATCTATGAGTGCAAATTTCTCCGGAGCGAAGAAGGGACTAAAAACCTCTATCACAAAGGTAGTAGAAAGACCATCCACCTTTTTGCAGAAAGTACCACCGAATATTGCAGCGCTTGTTTTAGTTCTTACAATTATTTCTGTCTTTAAGTTGGGAACATTAACAGCAGAACAAAGTGAGAAATTTCAATTATACAGGATAATTGGTTTCGCAATGTTTGTTGTTTTTTCGTGGCTTCAAGTGTGGGCATATAAAACACTTGGTAAAAATTATGCACAAGATATTGTGATTATGAAAGAACATAATCTGGTTATTTCCGGATTGTACAGTTTTATACGGCACCCGCAATACCTTAGTCAGATGCTTAGCGATCTTGGCGCTGGAATTGCTCTTATGAGTTATCTTGTTACTCCTTTGGTGCTAATTGTAGAAATTCCTTTGTTTATAATGCGTGCAGTAGTTGAAGAAAAAATGATGAAGAAACATTTCGGCGATAAGTTTGTTAACTATAAAAAACAATCTGGTTTCATGATTCCATTTATTGGATAGGGTTAATGCGTAAAAGTTTTCCAATAATATTATGCCTTTTGATCGCATCAACTTCTTTTGCGCAGAGGCTCTATAAAATCACAGTCCAGAATGGAAACGGAAAAAGTGAGCTTTCTTATATTGTACGCAACGGACTTGATTACGTATCAGCAAAAGAGCTTTCGCTAATACTAGGCGGCCATAATTATTTTAATGAAGAAACTGCAAAACTGGAATCAAGCTTTACTAACTATCTCTTAAAAATTACTGCGAGAAGTCAGTTTGTAATTTTAACGAAGAGAGAAGATAACCTACCAAAGACTTACCAGATACCAATTTCAACGCTTTTTATCAAAGAAGATATTTTCGTTCCGTTGATTTACATGATTGAGCACTACAAAGTTGTTTCCGGGAATGAGCTTAAATATGACGGCAATTCCAAAAACTTATTCATCGAGAAAGCAGATTCCGTAAACACGAACTTGGCAGAAGATGATATTAAAGAAAAACCAGCGGCGGTATCATCAAAGAAACATGATGTGTATGATATTGTAGTTGAGGAAAAAGCTAACGGAACATTAATTACTCTTAAAACAAATAAAGCAATACGAATTCCACGTAGCTCTATTAACAACGGAATTCTTTATATTTTTCTTTCGAACGCTACCGTTGTTCCCGGACTTGCAGCCAAGGTAAAACCAGTTGGACTCGTAAGTAAACTCAAACAGACTTTTATAAGTGCAAAGAATGTACAACTCGAATTTTCACTTAACGAAGGTTATTCTCGAACGGAAACATTTTTAGATCCGGAAACAAATTTTTTGATGATTACAATTCATAATAAAATGTTTGTTAAACCGGAAATTGTGGAAACAGATAAAGCCAAATGGAACTTTGATTGTGTTGTAATAGATGCCGGGCATGGCGGAAAAGACCCCGGTACTATTGGTGTTACCGGTGTGAGGGAAAAGGATGTTAACCTTGCCGTCGCGTTAAAAGTCGGCAGACTGATCGAAAGCAGCATTGAAGGTGTGCGCGTTGTTTATACACGCAAGACAGATGAGTTTATCGAGCTTTATAAACGGGGCAAAATTGCTAACGAAGCCGGCGGTAAACTTTTTATTTCAATTCACTGTAACTCAACAGAATCTAAAGACAACGGCTACCGAGGATTTGAGGTTTATTTGCTTCGTCCGGGCAGAACTAAGGAAGCAATACGCATCGCAGAGTTTGAAAACAGTGTAATCAAGTATGAAGAAAATCCAAACAGATATGAAAAACTAACCGACGAGAATTTTATTCTAGTAAGCATGGCACATTCTCAATACATGCGCTACTCTGAATCCTTCTCGGATTTCTTAAATCAAAATTGGAAACGCGAGGTGGCAATTCCAACTCTGGGAATTAAACAAGCTGGATTTTATGTTTTAGTCGGCGCCTCTATGCCAAGTGTCCTAATTGAGAACGGCTTCCTCTCCAACAGAAAAGATGAAGCTTATCTAAAAAGTGGGGCGGGACAAAGCGCAGTAGCTGAAGCAATTTTCAATTCTGTTAAAACTTACAAAGAGTTCTACGAGAAAGAGATAGGAAGATAGCTGTCGGCGTTCAGCTATCGGCTTTCGGCTAAAACAGAAACCAAAAGGGGAATTAAGATGAAAAACTTTCGGGATTTGAAAATTTGGAGCGCTTCACATAACCTTGCTTTAGAAATTTATTCTGTAACCAAAGAATTCCCTTCCGAAGAAAAATTTGGAATTACTTCACAACTCAGAAGAGCCGCGTTATCTATACCAACCAATATAGCCGAAGGTTGTGGGCGTGGTAGCGATTCCGATTTTTCCCGATTTCTTCAAATTGCTTTTGGATCAGCTAGCGAAGTCGAATATTTATTGCTGTTCTGTTTTGAATTGAAATTTCTTGATGAAACTGAATACTTAAAATTATCCACTGATATAGTGGAAATTAAAAAATCAATTTCAGCGTTAATTAAAAAGTTAAGAGCGTAGCAATCAGCTTTCGGCTCTCAGCGTTCAATAAAAGAACAAGTATCTAAAGATTCTTCATTTATAGTTTTAAACTGAAAGCCGACCGCCGATTGCTGAAAGCCTCTTTGCAGTTATGTGCCGCTTATACCTAACTTTGCACCATAATTTTTATTAGAAAGGTTTTACGAATGACGAATGCACAAAAATGGCTGGCTGCTTTTCTTGGTTTGTTCTTAATTCTTCTCTTACTCGGAAGATTAACAAAGAAGGATGATGGAATGGAAGCAATGTCTATGCAAATGATGCAGCAAGCACAACAAGCTTCGCAAGAAACAGATGGACCGAGTTTGATGCGGCAAACCGGATGTATTACTTGTCATGGTTCGGAATTGCAAGGAACAAAAATGGCTCCAGCTCTTGCCGGACTTAAAGAATACTGGACACGCGATAAATTAATCAACTATTTGCGCAACCCATCTTCTTTTGGCTCGGACGAACGGTTTGTTGAATATAAATCTAAATTCAAAAATGTTGTTATGCCGTCTTACAATAACCTTGATGTAAAAAATCTTGGCAAGATTGCAGATTATTTGCTTACTAAGTAATTAGTAGTTGGACAAAGAGGCCGTCTTAAAAGTAATGTTTCATTATAGAATAGACCGCGGATGACACAGATTAAACTAATACTTCGATAAACTCAGTACAGGTTTCGCAGATTATTTATTTGAGGATTACTTTTGAGACATCCTCTTTCTGTTTGCAAAGATGCTGGAAAATAAATATGTTGAATTGTGTTATTGGTAATCATAAAAAGGGGAATTGAAATGAATGGTTTACTGGCAATGTTAGTGATGTTATTGTTTAGCTTAATCGGGTTTAATCTGAAAAGTTTTTCGAAACCGAATCCATCAATTGGTCGCCTTGTAGTGTTGTTATTAATCTTACCTGTTGTTTCTTATGTCGGAGTGGACACGAAGTTAATTTCACTCTTTGATCATTCAATCTACTTGAATAATTGTTTACAAGGGTTAGTCTTGGGTATAATTGCGCGAATAATTTTCAACATACTCTTAATGAAAAAAGTAATTCACTAAATCGGTAGAATAAATTTAGTTCTTGGAGCCGCTTCTTATAAACGCGGCTTTTTTTATAACTTTTGCCTGGAAATAAACGAGTACTTATAAAATTGATAGCTGAGGTTGTAATGAAACAAATGTTAAGTCTACTGCTTGTATTGGCATTCTCATTCGAATTATTTGCGCAACAAAATCCAATTAGATTAATTGTTCGTGGAGATGATATGGGAAGCTCACATTCCGCAAACAGTGCGTTAATAAAATCCTACAAAGAAGGAATTGAAAAAACTGTTGAGGTAATGGTTGTTACTGCATGGTTTCCTGAGGCTGTTAAGCTGCTAAAACAAAATCCCGGATTGGATGTTGGGTTACACCTTACAATTACAAGCGAATGGGAAAATATTAAGTGGAGACCGTTAACAAATTGCCCAAGTTTAACCGATGCAAACGGATATTTTTTTCCAATGATATCACCGAATCCAAATTATCCGGGACAGGCGATTAAAGAAAACAACTGGAAGTTAAAGGAGATTGAAAATGAATTCCGCGCACAAATTGAATTGGCAAAGAAAAATATTCCATGGTTAAGCCACATTACTTCTCACATGGGCTGCACAGAAATTTCCAGAGATGTTAAGGCTATGGCAAAGAAACTTGCACAAGAATACAATTTAGATATTGATCTCGACGAACTTGGAGTCAAGAGTGTTTATTACGATGGAGCGTCGAATACTTATGAAGAAAAGATTGATAGCTTTATTAAAATGCTAAATAAACTTGAAGAGGGAAAGTTATACATGTTTTTAGATCACCCGGGATTAGATAACGAGGAATTGCGAGCGGTTTACCATATTGGTTATGAAAAAGTTGCGCAAGACAGACAAGGGGTTACGGATGTTTTTACCGGTGAGAAGGTTAAACAGGTGATTAAAGAAAAGGGAATTCAATTAATCAGCTACAAGGACGTAAAGGAGAATAAATAGATTTTGGGAATTTGTTTAACGGCAGGCATAAAAGACTACACCTTTCCGGGCAAACATGGGAAAGTGCATTTTAAGCTTAGCTATAAGCAAACTGCAGAAGAGACGGTAATTTTTATTCACGGGTTGGCTTGTTCGTTGGATTCATTTAGAAATTTATTTGACTTCAATTACTTGTCCGACAAAAATCTTCTGCTGATAGATTTGATCGGTTTCGGGAAGTCCACAAAAAAACCGTCTGATTTTTCTTATAAGATGGAAGAGCACGCAAGCGCCATCGCTGAACTTCTCGCCAGCTTACCCTTATGGAATTATCATATTGTGGCACATAGTATGGGAGGTGCAGTTGCGTTGTTTCTGCCGGAAAAATTTTTTGAAAGAACATTAACTTTTACAAATATCGAGGGCAATTTGATAAGCGATGACTGCGGAGCTTTAAGCAGAGGTGTCGCATCGTCATCATTTTACGATTATGAAAATGTTTTATTTCACAAGCAATTAAAAGAATTTGCCGGGCATCATCAGTTGCGTTTTGAAGAAAGTTCTGCCGAAGCAGTTTATCAAAGTGCAGTGTCTTTAGTTGAATGGTCTGATAGCGGAAAACTTTTACAAATGTTCGAGAATCTTGGCTGCAGAAAAAGTTACTTCTATGGTGAAGAGAATAAAGCAATGCCGGTACTAGATAGAATACCATTTGCAGAAAAGTTTATGATTTCGAATAGCGGACATGGGCTGATGACGGAAAATCCTATCGAGTTTTATAGCCTCCTTCAGAAATTCATTGATAATAATTAAGTGTATATGGAACCCAAATTAGTTACTGAAAAAAAACTAAAGCACATTCTTGATAAACTAACCAAGCTGGAAATTTTTATTCATTGGCCGGCTATTAGTACAACGAAACAAGAAATAGAAAACTTGCTTGATGAAAATTTCTGGGAGGTCGGTGCTTCCGGCAAGAGATACAACCGTGAAGTTGTGTCAAAAGTACTTGAGGAACGAGCCAATAAAAAGAATGGCGAAATTTGGACGAATAGTAATTTTCACTGCACGGAAATTGCAGAGAATAATTATCTATTAACATACACAGTTGCTCAAGGAGAAAGAGTAACACAAAGAGCATCTATCTGGCGCAAATATGAAACCGGATTTAAGCTTGTTTATCATCAAGGAACAGTTGTAGAAAACAATTAAAATAAATATGGGCAGCAAAAAATTTAAAATACTGGAAATAGGCGATCCGGCTCTTAGAAAAAAGGCAAAGCATGTTACCGTGTTTCATAAAAAATTACACTCGATAATTGATTCTTTGATTGCAGCATTAGATGATAGAGAAGATGGTGCCGCTCTTGCAGCGACCCAAGTTGGAATCATGAAAAGGATTGTAGTTGTTGATTACAAGAACGAATTCTTTGAAATGGTTAATCCGGTAATAATTAGCGCGGAAGGATTGGAATCCGATACCGAGGGATGTCTCTCACTTCCCGGTTTAAGCGGAATTGTACCGAGAGCTCTAACAGTAAAAGTAAAATATCAAGACAGAAACGGTGTTGAACAAATTGTAGAGAGAAGCGATGCGCTTGCCCGCTGCTTTCAGCACGAGATAGATCATCTTGATGGAATTCTTTACATAGACCGAATGGAAGAAGAATTTGTTAAACGTGTGGATAGTGAAATACAACTAAGTGTTGAAGAACTTAAAAAGAAATCTTTTGAAAATGTTTTATAAATAAAAAAGCAGTGAATAGTAAATAGGCATTAGGCAAAAGAAGAGTGGTTACAGTTTTGTGTTTGCAAACTTTTGTAAATTTGTATTAAGAATTGTGGGTTAAATGTAATTCAAATTACGATTGACTAAGTCTCTCATAAGGTAAACATGCCTTTCTTGTATCGAATCACTTTATTTCTGTTGTTGATGTTATTTCTTCGAGCAGAAATACTATCGCAAACCGGAATGAGCCACTCCGAAAAATTAAACCGCTTGAACAAGCTGTATGAAAACTTTAATTCAAACAAAGTACTTCCAATAGAAGATCGTTTGAAATATGCTGAGGAATCTATAATTCTAGCTAAACAGTTGAATAATCAATTTATTCAAGCAAAAGCCTTAATATTTGTTGGAAGAGCTATTAATCGACAAAGGAATGCCGAAAAATCCCGCAAAGTTTTAAGCGAGGCTTTGTTAATCAGCAAGAATATTGAGAATGAATATTTGGAAGCTGAAACGGAAATATTGTTGTGCGATTATTATAGAATTACAATTAACAAACCGGACTCGGCTTTGCAAAGCGCAAAGCGAGCTTATTCAATAGGTCAATCATTAAACGATACAATATTAATTAGAAACTCTGGCTTTAGTTTGGTTCTGGCTTATACCAGTCTGCACGATCCAATTAACACAATTCGTTTTGCCAAATCCACACTTGCATATTGTAATAATGATAAAGCGCTTCAATCCGGAATTTATAATCAGTTGGCAATTGTGTACAGAGATGCCGGTGACTTGCGCGAATCAATTAAATATCAAGAACTGTCCTTGCAGATAGCCGACGAAAGCAAAAGTTATTTGCAAATGGCTTCGTTGATGAACGGCATTGCCGGTTCACATGCACAACTAATGGAATTTGATGAAGCAATAAAATTTCATAAAAAGGCTCTTGATATATATACAAAGACAAAAGAAGTATTCGGCATTGCCTACACTTATAATTTGATGGGTATGACTTTTCTTTCTGCGAAACGTTCTGTTGAAGCAATTAAGAATTTTAAAGAGGCAATAGCACGGTTCACTAGAATAGATTCGAAACAGCAATTGGCTTTTGCGCAATCAAACATGGCAACAGAATACTTGAACACAGGTCAAACTGATCTCGCTGGAAAATATGTCCAAGCGGCGATTAAAAATGCCGAAGCAATTAATGATAAACTTGCAATGGGGGACGCATATTCGGTTGCCGGACTTTACTATCGTAAAATTGGAGTGCTTGATAAGTCCATTTTGTATCTTGAAAAAGCCGGCCGATGTGCTCGCGAGATTAAAAACCCAAATATGCTTCAATCTGTTTACGAACAACTTTCGAATAGTTATAATGAAAAAGGAGATGCTAAAAATGCACTGGCTTTTCTTCAGCAGAAAAATGCCATTGCCGATACTATTGCACGCCAAAATGCTCAGCGCGCTTACATCGAAATGATGGTTAAGTATGAAACCAACAAGACTAAAGAAGAAATCTCAAGAGCGAAGAATAATTTGAACCGGCTTCAATCGGAATCTAAACAGAAAGACATTGTGGTTTGGGTGATTGTAATTGGAAGCGCTTTGGTAATTGCAGTGTTTATGTTCATTTATTGGAAAAAACTTTCGGCTCTTCTCAACCGTTATAAAGTGATAAGCAGAAAACCTTTCGCGGATGGAAGAAATCTAAAAGCTGTTATAAAAGTAATTGAAGAAGACAAAATTGAGTCACACCAAATCGATGACAATTCTCTAAAAGCATTTATTGATAGATTATCGGAACATGTAGAAAAAGAAAAGCTTTTTCTTAATAGCGAGATAACATTAAACGAAGTAGCCAAACTTTTATCAACGAATACGGCTTTTCTTTCCAAGGCAGTTAATCAGCATTATGATATGAATTTCAGCAACTATCTGAACAAATTCAGAATTGAAGAGGCGAAACGTTTAATTGATGAAGGCAGACAGGGTATTATGACTTTTGAAGGAATTGCCAACAGCTCTGGTTTTGTTTCCCGCTCTTCTTTCAACCTAGCCTTCAAGAAATTTACCGGAATGACGCCAACCGAGTATTCAGAACAAAAAAAACAACAGAGAAATAGTCTTCAGTAATAATCCTCTTTTTCTTATCTATTCATTGACTTGATTTATAAATCGCTCCAACGATTTTTTGTTTTACCCTAATTCTTGCTATTTATTTACGCCTACAAAAAAATTGTTCCCGAAAATGAAATCCATTACAAGAAACCTCGCTGCCTTGCTATTTCTGCTTTTTGCAGTGTCTTCTTCATGCAAGGAAGAGTTAAAATCGATTGATAGTCCGCTAAATGATGAGGCTCTTGTTGTTGATAAGTATTGGAGTAAAATAATTGATGTTCGTGAAAAAATTAAGAAAGCCGAAAAAGAAAATCAGCTGCAAAGCCAGCTCGATCTTAACCGGACTCTTAATCAACTCATTCTGGAATTGAACCATTCATTGCGCGAGTGTTCAAAACAGTATCCGGCTGGAGAGAGCATTCGTTTTGAACAAGAAGTGGCTAATTCAAATTATCTGGTTCAAGATGTTAAGGTTTTGGGATGCAGACTTAATGATGAAAACATGGAGATTGAAACATTTCTATTGGCTAAGGTAAGGATTGTTGGCAAAGGGAAAAATTCTTTACACGGAATTCTGATTGATGACGGAAATAAAAAACTTGCTGATTTACAATTCACTTTTGCAAATGATTTTCCTGAGGTGAACAAGACGGTCAACGTTGTTGCGCATCCGGGGAGCTTTAATAAAATCAAGAACTGCGTAAAAATCATATTCGATAATGCTTCATAAAAAAGATAGAGCATTACAACTAGTTCATTCAAAAAAAAAGTGAGGAATTTATGGAAACAACGACGACAGAAGTAAAGAGTCTTACATTTCACGTTTCTACAAAAACGGATTTCAAAGGTTTCCTTGAAACCGAAAACGGCAAGGCGTTAATGGACAAGTGGAATCAAGCATACAAGATTTCCAGATACGTGTTCTGGGGATCTGTGGGATTGGTTATTGCGTTAATACTGTACTACTGGCTTTCGGAAGGATTTTTTAGCGGTCTATTAATGGGCTTTCTTTTCGGTGCAATTGCGTTCGCTGTTAATTGGATTGTAGATAAGTATGTAGCACATCACCAAAACAAATATTACGGTGCACGGTGGGATTACGGTATTAATACTGCCGAAGCTCTATCTCGTGTATTGGGTACTAGCTATTATTCGTTTTATGTTGGAGAAATTTTCTTCTATTCGGGACAATTGAGTGCTCTACTCGGAGTCGAAAGCGGAAAGGTGATGGTCTATCAAAAAGAAAACATTAAAGAAGTTTCTTTGGAACACCGTCATTTGGGAAGCACATCAACATCTACCTCAACTTCTAAACACAGCGGAAGCGCAACAGCGTGGACAAATTCTTTTGCTACGTATAGCGGTAAAACTAAAACCAAAACAACAACACAAACAGTAGAGCATTATCAGTGGTGTCTGGATATTTATAGCAACTTGACTGAGTTCCCGAAAATGTCCTTGGTCTTTAGTGATAGTGAAGAAGATATGGCAAAACAAATTTATGCAGTAGTAAAACCATAACTAAATCTAAAATTATTTTAAGGAGTAAAAAATGAAATCGTTATTTAAAGTAATCGCTGCATTAACAGTATTCATACTTTTTTTAGCTTTAAGCGAAAACTTAGTTGCCGGAGGAAATATTAAAAACGAATTCCTTGGAGAATATCCATCATTACTTAAAAATTATGCGAGCAAGATGGAAAAATTAGAAGCTGATATTAAAAACAAGAAAGCAAGTAGAGATGTTGACGCATTAATGAAACTTGCGAAACAAAAGAAAGATTTAGAGAAAGAATTCAAAACAAAGGTAGACGACTATGCAAAGTCTTATAAGTTTAGCAAGCCTATCCAATTGCAGGCTATGGAAGGTAGTCCGTTAAAGATAAACGGTGCGAAAGTAAAAGCCGCCACCTCCAATGCACTGTCATTTGAAATTGATGCGGTACTGAATAAGGATATTAAAACAGAGTATGGCGGGTTCGAAAGAATATTGATTGTTTACTTCAAAGCAGTTGATGCAAAAGGAAATGTAATTCCAAAATCTTATTGCAATGCTTCTAAAACAAATACGGATATGAAAGCTGGTGCAGCACTGAATCTTACTGTTGCTTGGAATAATGAGCGAGCTCAAAACTTTGAAAACTTTGCCAAGCTGGTTCAGGTTTCCGAGGCCGAATACAACAAAAACAAATAATAAAAATGTTGGAGATAAAAAGAGCGGCATTAAAACCGCTCTTCTTATTTCCTTACAAACTATTAACCGATTCTCTTCTGATGTCGTTATTTTATCAGCAACATTTTTTTTGTTGATTGAAAGTTCTGTTTGCCATCCAAAGAGAATGCTTTGATGTTATAAAGATAAACACCGGAGGCAAGTCTTTCGCCATTGA
>CAZEDR010000011.1:0-8105 GCA_964510975.1 uncultured Melioribacter sp.
ATTTGTTGGCGTAGTGTTCGGTGTTTATCCGGCATTAAAAGCAGCTAACCTAGATCCAATAGAAGCTTTACGCTACGAATAAGCTAATTAAGAATAAACTTTTTGCGCTGCTTCTGAAAGTTACTTTGTTAAAGTTGTATGGGTAAATTTTTCCCTTGTCTTTCTAATAATGTTTTTGCTATTTAAGCACAAGAAAAATAAAAGTATGATGCTGGCGGGCTCATCCTCAAATAGTTTGGGGTCTAATATTGAAAACACACTTGCAGTTCTAACCAATCCATAATTGAAAAACCAAAAAAGAAGTTATAGCATAGATTTGTTTCGTCTTAGAAAAGGATAGCCGCCTCTTTGATAAAAAGGAAAGCTGTTAAAAAACGAAAAGAGAGTTATGTGTAATAGCAATGTTCATCTTTCTAAAGCAAAAGGATATTTGGCAATAGAAAGTATCACTTTAGCAAAGTAAAGGGCGGCTTTGCAAAACAAAGTGTAAGTGTCGCAAAGAAAAGTGGCAGTCTCGCAAAACAAAGTGACAGAGGAGAAAAGCCAAGTTACATTGAAGAAAAATGAAGTTACAGTGCAGAAAAACCGGTTTACATGAGAGAAAAATAGAGTTACAGTAAAGAAAAGTGAAAATTTAGGCCAAAAACGAAGAAATGATAGAAAAATTGGAAAGAAGAGCTGAAAGTTTCGTCGCGGAATGGTCCGCGACAGCGCAGTAAGTAGAGACGCCATATATGGCGTCTTTACAAAAAAAAGTGAGAAAATAGGCGAGAAATGAAAAAAAATGAACAAGAAGGAAAGAAGAAGTGAAAGTTCTGTAGCGGAGAGCTTCGATAAATTAAATCAATCCCAATAAAGGGAAAAACAAAAAACGGAGTGACTATGAAACGCAGAGAAATGAACAAGAAGAACACAATTAATGCGTTAAATGCGGTTTTTACGGAAAACGCGGTAATAGTTGACGGGTATCCGGCATTGAAGGAAGGTGCCGCCGGACTCCGGAGAGTAACGGGGGAAATTGATGAACTTGATAAGAAGTTTATAACAAGTGTTGATGGGAAAACAAGCAGTAAGAATTTGCTTGAGGAGGAACTAATTGAACATTTGATGCCGGTAAAGGCGGCATTGTATGCTTACGCAGTTAGAAGTAAGAACGAAGAACTAAGAGTGTTAACAAAAGAGAGCGAAAGCGGTTTAAGAAAGATGCCGGACCCGGAGCTGCTGAAGAAAGCAGAGTTGATAATAGGTGAGTCGCAAAAGAACTTACCGGATTTAGCTTCTTACAAAATAACAGCAGAAGTAATAACGGAACTGCAAGAAAAAATAACAGCATTCGGTACTGCAATAGATGGAAAAGATACCGGATTTGCCAACCGGAGCGCGTTAAGAATAGCGTTAACGGAAAAATTTGATGAAGCAGATGAGATAATAGCAGATCAACTTGATCAGTTGATAGAACTGGTGAGAAAAAGCCATCCGTTGTTTTATGATCAGTACCAAACTGCGAGAACGATAAAGGATTTAGGCGGAGCGCATAAGGCCATAGAAGAAGAAAAGAAGCCGGATGTAAGCAGCAAGCAGTAAGCTTTAAGCTGACAGCAATCAGAAATCAGCTTTTAGCGAAGACGGAAAGAAGCAAAGAAGGAAAACGTAAAACGGAAAAATAACATAGTCATTCCAACCCCGCGCAATCTGTGGAGGAGAAATGACAAGCAGAAAGTAGAGCCATTGCGCGCAACGGCTCTACAAAGAGAAGATAAAAAATATTCTGTCGCGGAGTGGTCTGCGACAGCTATTAAGCACTGCAGTTTATTCTTCCACAAAAAAACTTATGCTGCTTAAATGATAAATAAAAAATTATTAAATAGGTGCAAATATGAAAGCGCTAGTAACACTACTACTAATATTAACATCAGCAGTATATGGCCAGTTTGAAACAGTAGTTTTCTCGAAGGCAATGAGATTAAACTTTGCGGGTAAGAACATTTATCCTTTAGGTGACCAGAATAAAGACGGCTATGATGACATAATGCTGTATGACTGCAACGAAAAAACCGGTTACATATATTTTGGCGGAAACCCGATGGATACTATACCAAAATTTACAATACAGTTTTATGATTCTGTTTACACTCACGGAAGTATTGCGGTGCTTGATGTAAATGATGATGGTATCAAAGATATATTTGTAACAACATACAAATACCTAAGTGATATAGGATTTAGTATAGTAGGAACAATAAGGATTTACTATGGCGGTAGTATAATTAACTCAAAGCCGGATTTAGTCTTTAATCCGCCTAAAGGCGTAAAAGGTCTTTGGTGTGTAGATGTATTAAAAGACTTTAACGGAGACGGAAGGAGCGAATTAGTGCTTTATGATGTTATGACAACATCAACAGCGCAGTATTATGGAAAGTTTTATCTCTATAATACAGAGTCCAAGTTTGATACGATACCGCATTATATAATGCAAGGAGACTCGGTAAAGAAAGTTAGATTACGTGATTATTCCTTCAGTTCTGGAGATATCAACGGAGATGGGAAAACAGACTTTACGATTTATGGGGAAATAGGAGACAAAACACCCTATAGGTTTTTCAGAAGCTTTTACTTAGGAAATACAAACTTCGACTTAACCCCAGCAGTAACATATTATCAAGACGAGCATAAGTTTGACCTTAGCCAGATGAAGATTGTAAATGATATAAACGGAGATGGTAAGGATGATATAGTAATAAGTGATTATGGTTACTATGAATACTATTACGTCAATGCAATACTGCACGGCAGCTTTCCGATAGACACAATACCGGCAGCTGGATTAAATACACAGAACGAGGGACTTAATCTTGAACAAACTTATTCGTTGGGAGATGTAAACGGAGACGGGTACAAAGATTTTATCTCATCAACGCACATATTCGGTTATCAGAATGTAAAATTGTGGTTAGGTGGCAAATGGTTTCCGTGGAACTTAGATGATGCAGCAAACCGAACATGGTACGGCACATCAACAGGTTTTGGAAGGATACTATCGGATGTAGGAGATGTTGACGGAGATGGTGTAAATGATATTGCTATAGGACAAATGCAATATTATGAGAATAATCAAGGTGCATGTACAAGCGGAAGGATTTACATAATCAAGGGAGATACAAGTGTAGTAACCTCAGTAGAAGATAATAGTTCACAAATACCGTCAGAGTACAAATTAGAGGAACCACACCCTAACCCGTTTAACCCGGCAACCACTATTAGCTACAAGGTGCAAGCAGAGTAAGCCTAAAAGTATATGATGTGCTTGGAAGAGAAGCAGCCACATTGGTAAATGAAGAAAAACAAGCCGGAAAATATAATGTAGAGTTAGATGCTGGAAAATATAAACTAAGCAGCGGAGTTTATTTTGTAAGAATGGAAGTGACAGCAAAAAATAAAATTCTTTTTTCCCAGACTAAAAAACTATTACTACTTAAGTAAAAGGAAAAACCATGAAAAAGATTTATTTGATTTTATTATTTGTCTTAAACGTAGCTGTTTTTGGGCAGCAGCCAATACGTGCACTTAGAACAATAATGGAAGTGGAATATGTGCCAAAACACTACGAGCTGGGAACTGGTATGATAGGCTTGGGAGATATTAACAGCGACGGCAAACCCGACTTTGCAGTAAGCGCAGGAGCTATAGGCAAAACATTTATTTATTATGGCGGAAAAGGTGTTTTGGATGATACGGTTGACCTTATAATTGACGGCGGAGGAACAATAGCAAAAGGTGACCTTAACGGTGATGGTGTATTGGATTTGGTAATATATATGAAGGCAGACTCTTCATCATCAGGGTTAGCTCGGTTGGCAGTCTATTTGGGAAGAAAAGATTCGGTGATAAAAATTGACACTATTCCGTCATTGTTGATTAAAGAAGAAACACCCGGGAGCGACTTTGGTTCTATTGGTGCTTTTGGTGTAGGTGATATAAATAATGACGGATATGATGATTTGGTTGTTGGGGCAAGAAGTTACGATGGAGCGCGTGGAAAACTTTATTTTTATTTCGGCAAGCCAAATATAAGCAGCACACCGGATGCCTCTGCCGAGGGAGATAAAACCGATTCAATGTATTCTTCTTATGGCACGAGTGTCAATATAGACGACATTAACGGCGATGGTATAAAAGATGTTACTATAGGGGTGGACAGAAGGCGTTTTTATGATGGTATTTGGATAGCAGATACATATTTAGACATCTTTTATGGAAAAAAGAATTGGAATTTTAACAAAAATGAATTTAATAAACGATTAGATAAAAGTAATGCAGGAGTGGACTATTTATGGAACGCTAGATTAGTTGATATAAACAATGACGGAATGAGTGATATCTCTTATGCGAAGGGTGACAGCGTTTATTTTTTCTTAGGCAGTCAAGATTCGGTTTCATCCAAACCGGGAATGATTATATCCAATCCCGATACTAATTTTTATAGTTCATTTGATGGTCTTTGTTGTTATAGTATAGGAGATATAAATAATGATGGAAAAGATGACTTTGCTTTTAGAGCTTCCCCCGGTGGATATTCAGAATGCTTGATTGTTTATCTGGGAGGAACAAAACCACAGCCAGTCGCCGGACGGTGTAAAGGTTTTGTGGCAGGTGGAAATCCTTTTTCTCCAATAGTTCCCCTTGACGATGTAAACGGCGATATGATTAATGATTTTGGCACATGTGCACCCACAGACCCTCTTCCAGGACCCGATAACGGTTATTTCGTAATACTAAGCGGCGATTCTACTTTTGTTACTTCTATTCGTGAAGAAAATTCCATTCCTACAGAACTACATTTATTACAAAATTATCCCAATCCGTTTAACCCGGTAACGATAATAACATTTGCAATTGCTAATGTAGAGACGAGGCATGCCTCGTCTATACGGCGTATAACATTGAGAATGTATGATGTACTCGGTAGAGAAATTGCAATCCTATTAAATGAAGAAAAATCTCCCGGTACATATCAACTTGAATTCAGCGCAGAAAAATATAGCTTAAGCAGCGGAGTTTATTTTGTAAGAATGGAAGTGTTTGAACATAACAGCATTATTTATTCATCCACAAAAAAACTTATGCTGCTTAAATGATAAATAAAAATTATAAAATAGGTGTAATTATGAAAACACTAGGGATACTATTATTAATAATAACTTCAGCAGCATATGCCCAGTTTGAAACTGTAGTTTTCTCCAAAGCAATGAGATTAAACTTTGCAAGTAAAAATATTTATCCGTTAGGGGACCAGAACAAAGACGGATACGACGACATAATGCTGTATGACTGCAACGAAAAAACCGGTTACATATATTTTGGCGGGAACCCTATGGATACTATACCAAAATTTACAATTCATTTCTTCGATAGCGTTTATGTATCTGGAAATTTTGCGATACTTGACATTAATGACGACGGTATAAACGAGATAATTGTAACAACAGTATTATTAAGCGATAGTGGATACTACCACTTAGGACCAATAAGAGTTTATTATGGTGGGAATAAAATAAATGTTAGCCCTGATTTAGCATTTAATCCACCAAAAGGAGCAACGGGAGCTGTTCCTGAAGTTTTAAAAGATTTTAACGGGGATGGAAGAAAAGAATTAGTAATACGCGATGCAAATCTTCCTCACAGTTCCAAACAATACGGTACATTTTATTTTTACAATACTGAGCCCAAGTTTGATACGATACCACATTTTATAATGCAAGGAGATTCGGTAAAGAAAATTAGTATTGGCAGTATGGATGCCGGCGATATAAACGGAGATGGGAAAACAGACTTTACAATATACGGCACTGTAGGCGATAGAGCTGCTCCAGATAGGTTTTTCAGAAGTTTTTATTTAGGAAATGCAAACTTCGATTTAACCCCGGTAGTAACATATTATCAAGATGAGCATAAATTTGATCTAAGCCAGATAAAGATTGTAAACGATATGAATGGAGACGGTAAGGATGATATACTAATAAGTGATTATGGTTACTATAAATATTATTACGTCAATGCAATACTTCACGGCAGCTTTCCGATAGATACAATACCGGCTGCCGGATTAAATACACAAAACGAGGGGCTAAACCTAGGACAGACATATTCGTTGGGAGATGTAAACGGAGACGGGTACAAAGATTTTATATCATCAACACACATATTCGGTTATCAGAATGTAAAATTGTGGTTAGGCGGAAAATGGTTTCCATGGAATTTAGATGACGCGGCAAACCGAACATGGTACGGCACATCAACCGGTTTTGGAAGAATACTATCGGATGTAGGGGATGTTGACGGAGATGGAGTAAATGATATTGCAATAGGGCAAATGCTTTATACCGACGACAATCCGCCTCAAGGAGCTTGTACTAGAGGAAGAATTTATATAATCAAAGGAGATACAAGTGTAGTAACCTCGGTAAAAGAAAGTAGTTCAATAATACCGACAGAGTATAAATTAGAGGAACCACACCCAAATCCTTTCAACCCGGCAACCACTATAAGCTATAAGCTGCAAGCAGCAAGCAAAGTAAGCCTAAAGGTATATGATGTACTTGGAAGAGAAGCAGTCACATTGGTAAACGAAGAAAAACAAGCCGGAAAATATAATGTAGAGTTAGATGCTGGAAAACATAAACTAAGCAGCGGAGTTTATTTTGTAAAAATGGAGGTCTTTGGAAATAACAGCATTATTTATTCTTCCACAAAAAAACTTATGCTGCTTAAATAATAAACTAACAAATTAATAATTGGAGGTGGTAATGAAAAAGCTGATGTTTTTCTTAATTATTATTTTTTCTATACGGGTCTTTCCGCAGATTAGCCCAACGGTCTTTCCTAAAATCGGTTTTTACGATTTGTACACTGTTCAAAAATTACGGGGGTTTAATTATGCGGATTCGTCTTATTACTATCCGCGTCTGCATCAGTTAGGGCTTAATTATGTTTCTTCTTATACGGATAACAACTCAAAAACACCCGCGTTGAACAATAGCATTAAAATTCTGGATTTTGCTTTTGGGCGAAACAGCACCGATTCATACAATAATCCCTTTAAGTATGCAAACGCAACAGGCGATTACATTTATCATTTTCCATATGAGGCGGGGGGCAGCAACATAGCCGTATTAACAACCCAAGGGCATAATTTTGGTTTTGGAAGTGCAAGCGGCAATTCTTCATGGTGGGTTTACCCTTATGCAACTGAATGTATTGGGGACAAATCAAAAGAAGATTTGCCATTGTATCCTGGTACAATAGTTCATTTTGCGCAAGTAGGCGTACACAGCAATGGTATTTTGTTAAAAGCCAAACCGGATGCAGAGCATTTTCCGTATGATGTTAGATGGGAACATGTATATAACTTGAGATTAAGAATTCTTGCAAGAATAGACGGCGCAACGGGAACAGTAAATGTTGCGAGAGTGCATATATGGGAAGAAACGCCCTCAATGCTTGCTAGCGGGGGAACATCAACAAATATTTCGAGCAATGAACGTATTCAGAATCTTATGATGGAATCTCGAACCGGAAAAACTTCAGCAGCAAACATGAGCGCATTAACTCTTACGGATTATACATATTATATAACAGCGAATGATTTCGGTGGAACCAACTATGTAGAATTAGTATCGCCAAGCACTTTCAGAAAAACTGGAGGTCAAAGTACCGAACTTTATATAACAATTGAATGGCTTGGAACGAGAAATTTATACGTTGACAAAATTGCTGTTTATAGTACTTATTACGATGATTTGTTTATTACAAATTCAACAACAGTAAAAAATACTATAAAGAGCGATCTTGAAGGTATTTACGGATCAGTTAAGACACATTCATCTTTTGCGCACCCTTATTTGGATGAACCTTATCCAATGATGTACCGTTCAGTAGGTGAGGTAAGTAATCTTTCAGAAACGCAACTAGGAACAGGTAAATATGTAAATTGATCGAATGTAAATTGAAAAAATAAATCGAAAAATAATATAAAATAAATATAAGTATATATATATATAAGGATATATAAGGATTATATAAAAGAAAATAATATCAAAAAAATCGAA
>CAZEDR010000011.1:8115-25005 GCA_964510975.1 uncultured Melioribacter sp.
TAGATAGACTAATGCTTGCCAATAGCCAGAGGCGTGTACCTTATGTTTTATATGACCAGTATCCAATTACACCAAACTTTGACAGTACTTCAACAGGAACAAACAGCATACAAGGCGCATGGGATAATTTGATCAGCGTTTCAGCCGGAAATGTAGGATATGGTGTTGAAAGGTATAAGGGTATTAATCAGGCAATACAGATGGCACAGAACTATACGCCGGATAATACAAGCGATGACGTTCCGTTCTATCATACAATTCAAGTTCAAGCTGAAAAAAATGTGAGCGGAGGAATTGTTCAAAGTGTAAATTTTAGAGAACCCAGATATTATGAGATTCTTGCTCAGGGCAACTTAGCTCTCTGTTACGGTTCAAAAGGAATGATGTACTTTTTAATAATGACCGATGCCCGTACAGATGGTTCTCCAAATTTCTATGGTTTATTTGAACAGAAAGATCATTTAGGAGAAATAGTTCAAGATCCTAATGCAGCACAGGTTTCCAATTATAGGTTTAATGCAACGCAAAAACTAAACCAGTATCTTGATAAGATAAGTTCAGAAGTTTTACAGTTAACATGGCGTAATGCGTACAGCATTCATAAAGGTCAGCCATCGGGAATATACATTTCCAATTTATCTTCAGCGACAACCGGTGGAGTAACAGACGCTTCCGGTTCAACGTTTGTTGAGCTCGGCACATTTAAGAAAACGAGTGACTTCAGCAATACAAATCTGGAATATTTCATGGTTGTTAACCGCCGTATATTAAGTTCTGAGACGCGTAACATAACTATAACATTTAATAAGAGCAGTTCATATACAACATGGAAGTTAAGAGAAGTAGGCACGGATAATTACTGGATTGTAAGCAACATCGGAAGTTTTCAAGCCACATACACGCCGGGTGAAGGTAAGTTGTTTAAATTTGAGCCGCTATTCTTAAATAGCACGGAAACCTTTAGCAGTGCTACAGTAGTTGTAAATAACTCAGTAACAGTTCCTTCCGGCAAAACATTAAGTATTACAGCAGGTTCTACATTTAATTTTGCAAATGCAGTTCCATTAATAGTAAATGGTACTTTAAATGCAGCCGGTACATCGTCAAGCGGCATAACATTTACAAAAAGCAGCGCCAATAAGTGGGGCGGTATTCAGTTTAATAGCGGAAGCAGCGGTCATTTGCAATATTGCACAATACAATACGGTACTCATGGAGTATATTGCTACAATTCATATCCTACAATTTCCTATAGCCATATACAAAATAATCAGTATGATGGTATTTACTGCAATTATTACGCAAGTCCTGTATTAGATCATAATACTATTCAGAATAATTATACGGGTGTTTCTTGCAGTGATCATAGCTCCCCAAATATGTTAAGTATTAGTTCTTATCCGGGGCAAAACGTTATAAGAAATAATGGCGGCTGGGGAATAAGTGCCTCTTATTATTCTAACCCTGTCGTTGGTTCAAGCAGTACGTATGGCGGAGGAAATAGTATCTACAGTAATGGTTCTGGAACAAGTGCGATAAGTGCAATCTACTACTGCACAATTAATGCGCAGAAGGATTGGTGGAACGTTACTACATCTCCATATTACGATTCCACATATTTCTATAAAAGTAATTCAACAATTAGTGCAAATCCAGGACTACCCTCTGATCCAAATGCCGGAAGAACAAAGATAGTTGCAAGTGATGCACAAGAAACAAACGGAGAAATTAGCTTGAGTATTCAAGGTGATGGAGATGACCTTGCTGCGGCTAATGATAAACAGAAAGGCAAGAAATATGATGAAGCAATACCGTTATTCTTAAATGTTTTTAAAAACAACAAAGACGCTCTGCTTGGTAAATATGCGTTGTGCAAAATTGAAGAATGTTTTACACAAGCCGGAAAGAAAGATTATTTAGATTATTCAAAGAAAGAAATAAAACCATTGCTCAAAGAAGGCAGCGAAGTCTATGTAGAAGTTCTTGAACTTGAAGCGCATCAAATGGTAAATCTTGGTTTGTATAAAGAAGCAATAACTTCTCTCCAAACCATACTGAAGAAATATAACTTGAACGAAGCAATTGAAAAGAATACACTATTTAGTTTGGGTGCGTTCCATACTATATTCTTAGGAGATAAGGAAAACTCTGATAAGTACTTTGAAGAACTAAAGAATAAATATCCAAAAGATGAGTTGGTAAGCCAGATAGAAATTGTAAAAGGATTAGGCTTAGCTACAAATAGTTCAATACAAAATGTAGAAATGATTTCATTTTCGAAAGAAGCAATAACAGAAACAGCAAAAGAAATAACCGAAGATGTAGTTTCAAACTATCCCAACCCGTTTAATCCAATAACTCAAATTAGTTTCACCCTTAAAGAAAGAGCAAACATTAGCTTAAAGATTTATGATGTGTTGGGTAAAGAAGTTGCAAACCTAGCAGACGGTTATTACGAATCTGGAAAACATGTTGCCACTTTTAACGGAAGTAATTTAGCAAGCGGAATTTATTTTTACAGATTAATAACACCAACTGCTACTATTACGAAGAAGATGGTCTTAACAAAGTAGCTTCAAGGTATAAGGTTCAAGGAACAAGTACAAAAAACAAAGCCCCGGTGAAAACAGCCGGGGTTTTTGTTTTAATAATATTTAGTTAATTTTCGCATAGTTATTATAATGTGATTTAAAGAATAAAAATTTCTTAGTTGAAAGAGAAGGAGTTCTCGTATAGATTTGTTTTTACAGAAATTTACTTAGCAAATCATTGAATAAGAACTCTTTTATTTTAGTAATACTTCTTCAAATTATTCTTACTTCGCTATTGTTTTCACAAAACAGAGAAGTAACGGACTCGCTTCGGATTAACCTTAAAAACGTTTACAAAATTTCCCAAAGAAATATTATTCCATTTTCCGAAAGAGTCTATCTCGGAAAAACACTTATTGCAAGAAAAGATTACGAAGCTGATTTCTCCACCGGAGTATTTAAGCTGAACCCAAGTCTCAATTATTCACTTCTCGATACTTTAATTGTCACTTATCGTTCTATCAAAGTGAATTTGAAAGAGGAATACAAACATCGAAGTCTTGAAATTCGTCTTGATGAAAAAACTTTAGATACGTTGCGTTACGCAAAACCGCGCAATACAGCTTTAACTGCCGAATCAATATTTGGGAGAGATTTGCAGAAGAGCGGCGCGCTTGTTCGTGGTTTTACTATTGGAACGAACCGGGATTTTACACTTAATAGTGGTTTGCGTTTGCAGCTAACCGGAAAACTTTCGGAAGATATTGAACTTGTTGCAGCACTATCGGATGAGAACACACCAATTCAACCGGAAGGAAATACCGAAACTCTCGACGAGTTGGATAAAGTATTCATTGAGTTAAAGCATAAAAACGCGGTTGGCACTTTTGGCGATTATGAATTGAATATCCGTAACACAGAGTTCGCGCAGATCACCAGAAAACTGCAAGGTTTAAAAGGAGAAGTGCAATTTGGAAGCACTAAAGGGCAAGTGGCAATTGCCGCCTCGCGAGGTAAATACAATTCGAATTTACTCCAAGGACAAGACGGCAACCAAGGTCCATACAGATTAAGCGGTATTAATAATGAGCGCACGATAATTGTAATTGCCGGAAGCGAGAAAGTGTTTGTTGATGGTGTTGCGATGAAGCGGGGAGAGAATAATGACTTTGTAATCGATTATTCTAATGCGGAAGTAACATTTTCTGCTAAGCGGCTAATTACCTCTGCAAGCAGAATTACAGTCGAGTTTGAATATACCGATCAGAAATTCAAGCGGAATTTTCTCGGCGCCGATTTCGAAACAAAATTTTTTGATGATCAGCTAAAAATTGGTGTAAGCTATTTTCAAGAAGGAGATGATGAGAACAGCGCGATTGATTTTTCTTATACAGATGAACAGCGTGAAATTTTGCGGCAAGCGGGCAATGACAGAAATAAGGCGGTAATTAGTGGCGTTTCAGTTGCACCTCTGGATTCACTCGGCAAAACAGAAGGGTATTTCGCAAAAGTTGATACTACAATTAATCAGCAGAGTTTTACTTACTATAAATATTTGCCTAACAATCCAGCTTCGATTTTTAATGTTTCTTTCACATATGTTGGCGAAGGTGAAGGAGATTATACTAAAGAAAGTTTGGGAGTTTATAAATTTGTTGGAATTGGTAAAGGTACTTATTTACCAATTGTCTATTTACCAATGCCGGAACAAAAACGACTTGGAAACATCTCTCTTAGCTATTTAATCTCGAAAGGAATTTCAATTTCTGCAGAACTCTCCGCAAGTTCTTGGGATAAGAATAAAATTTCGGAAATTGATGATTCTCAGAATTTTGGTTACGCTAGAAAAATTAACTTTAGCCTCGAGCCGCAAGAAATAACTATTGCTAATATTTCATTTGGGAAAATTGGCTTAAACTATAAAGATCGGCTAATTGAATCAAAGTATTCCTCTCTTGATCGGATTGATGATGTCGAGTTCAACAGAAATTATAATATTAGTGCTTACGGCGGAGATCAAGTGCTAAGAGAAGTTCAGCTATCGCTTGAACCGACAAAAGGTTTGAACATTATTTCGCAATATGGATTTTTGAAGCAAGGTGAATCGTTCAGTTCCAACCGAATAATGAACCAACTAACTCTTGCTATTCCGAAAACATTCTCGACAAATTATACTTTCGACTATGTTGCTACTAAAAATCAGTTGCTGGAATCTAAATGGCTGAGACAAAACGGAAACGCAAGTTTTGAAATTGGGCCGGTTTCTTCCGGCGTAGATTTTCTTCACGAGGATAAAAATGAATCGTTGCTAGGAAGCGATTCACTTGCTTCGACAAGCTTGCGCTATTTGGAATTAGCACCATTCATACAATATACTGCATCATCAAGTTTTGATGTGAAAGCTAACATTGGTTTTAGGGAGGAGTCTTTTCCACTAAACGGAACTCTGAAAAAACAATCGGGAGCTTTGACGCATCAGTATCAATTAAATTATCGCGGCATTAAAGAATTTACAACTAGTCTCAATCTAACTCTTAGGAATAAAACTTATACAGAAGATTACAAGAAACTTGGCTTTGGAAACAACGAAACAATTCTTTTACTTTCTCAGAGCAGGACAAATCTTTTTAACAATTTTATTAATGGTGAATTGTTTTACCAAGCAGCGACCGAACAATCAGCGCGACTCGAAAAAGTTTTCGTCAAAGTTCCAATTGGGACTGGAAACTATATTTATCTAGGTGATATTAATAACAACGGTTTGCCGGAAGAAAATGAATTCCAGCTTTCATTATATGAAGCGGATTTTATAATAGTTACAATTCCAACTGATAAACTCTTTCCGGTGATTGATCTGAAAACAAACATGCGCTGGAAGTTTGATTTTGCTCGAATAGTAGAAAGTGAAAATTTCTTCGGCAAAATGATTAAAGCGATATCGACAGAAACATTCTGGCGGGTTGAAGAAAACTCTAAAGACCCGGTTACAAGAGAAATTTACTTACTAAACTTTTCGAAATTCCTTAATGAAACAAATACAATCCGCGGAAGTAATTATTTTCAACAAGACATTAATCTGTTTCAGAACAATAGCGATTTATCATTTCGTATTAGATATAATCAGAGAAGGTCGCTAAACCAGTACTCCGGCGGAGTGGAGCGCGGTTATTTGCGTGAGCGCTCGTTAAGAATTCGTTTCAAAATGGTTGAAGAAATTAACAACCAAACTGATATCATTAATCAAGCAGATAACATGGTTTCTCCGGCTTCAACAAGTCGATCACGAGAAATTTCCAAAAACAGTTTTGTCTCCGATTTTAGCTATCGACCTATTCGTGAAATGGAAGTCGGTTTCAAATTTGAAGTTGCAAGAAGTTTGGATCAATATCCGGCAAAAGCTTCAACGGTAGATTTGAATTCTTTGGTTCTGAGATCAACTTATTCTTTCGAAAACACCGGTAGACTGCGAGTTGAGTTTGAGAGAACTGAGTTAACTTCGTCATCTGCTGATTACAATATTCCTTATGAAGTTCTGCGTGGAAATGTAATCGGCAAAAACTATTTTGGCAGAGTGTTTTTCGATTTCCGAATTTCGAGTTTGCTGCAAACATCTATTAGTTATGATGCAAGAAAACTTGGTGCCGGAAGGCTAATCCATACAATGCGTGCTGAAGCCAAGGCATATTTTTAGAATACTGAAAGGTAACCTCGATCTTATTCATGATCTTGCTCTTGATCTTTTCTTATTCAGTTGAAAGAAGATCAAGATTATGATCAAGAACAAGAGAAGACTAAATATCAAGCGAAGAATTTTTTAGGAGTTTGAATGCATGTAGTTTCTTACTTAATTGAAGCGCACATTTTTCGTTTTGTGAATAACGAACTCGAATTTTTGCTGCTTAAAAGATCGAGCGAAGAAAAATATCCAAACATCTGGCAAATGGTTACGGGATCGATAGATCCCAACGAGAAGGCATTTGAAACAGCTCTTCGCGAGATCAAAGAGGAAACCGGATTAACCCCAACAAAATTTTGGGTAGCTCCTCAAGTAAATTCATTTTATTCGGCTGAGAGGGACGAAGTATGTATGGTTCCCGTTTTTGCTGCATTGGTAGAAACTGAAGCCGAAGTAATTATTTCGTCAGAACATTCTGAATATAAATGGCTGAACAAGGATGAAGCGAAAAAACTGTTGGCCTGGAAAGGGCAGCGAACTGCAGTGGACACAATTCATGAATATTTTACCAATGAAAAAAGTTTTCTAAAGTTTGTGGAAATTGATTTACAATCAATCTGAAAAGAGCACATCTTTACTTATATTTCATATATAAAAAAAACTAAGAGGAACGTGTGGGACTTTTAATAGTTGGCTCAATAGGCTTAGACGATATCGAAACACCATTTGACAAAATTGAAGGAGCGCTTGGCGGTTCCACAACATACATTTCACTTGCCGCAAGTTATTTCACCGGTCCGGTTAGCATTGTGGGTGTGGTTGGCGATGACTTTTCTACAGATCATATTAAGATGCTCGAAGATCACAACATAGATCATGAAGGATTGCAAATTGTTGAGGGTGGAAAAACGTTTCGCTACGGCTGCCGTTACCATTACGATCTTAACACGCGCGATTCACTCTTTACAGATCTAAATGTTTTTGAAAGTTTCAATCCGATTATTCCGGTGAAAAACAAGAAATCGTCTTTTGTGATTTTGGGAAACATCGCGCCTTCACTTCAAACTACAGTTCTTGATCAACTGGAAAATCCAAAATTTATTGTTTGTGATACAATGAATTTTTGGATTAACGGTGCGCTTGATGATCTTATGAAAGTTCTAAAGCGCGTGAATGTCCTTATCATAAACGATTCAGAAGCAAGACTTCTCTCTAAAGAGCCAAACTTGATAAAAGCGGCAAAAATAATTTCCGATATGGGTCCGAAATATTTAATTATTAAAAAGGGTGAGCACGGTGCGCTTTTGTTCGGTGAGAATCAGATTTTCTCAGCACCCGCATATCCAATGGAAAATATTTTCGATCCAACCGGCGCCGGAGATGCTTTTGCCGGTGGATTTACCGGATACCTTCACAAGAATATGGAATTGTCATTCGAAAATATGAAGCGCGCAGTTATCTATGGAAGTATTATGGCCTCCTTCTGCGTTGAAAAATTCAGTACAAAAGGTTTGGAAAATTTGAGCTTTCTTGAAATCAAAAACAGATTCATTGAGTTTAGAGATTTATCAACTTTTGATTAATCCAGCGTTATAAAACAGTCACACCGAGCGGAGTCGAGGTGTAATAAAAAGGGGTTAGGTGAATATGAACAGTTACAAAAGTATTTTTCTGGCTACTTCGTTGGCTTTACTGTTCTCTATTTCATATGCTCAAGTTCATAATAATGAGATCAAAGATTTTAATAATATTGTGTTGAAAGACTATAATCTCAATGATAGCAGCAAAGTTAGATTATGGATTGATAATGGCTGGGTAAACGCCGAAAGAACTGATAAAGATAACTCTCTTATATGGAGACTTGTCATTTATAAGTTTAACGGTAAGAATTTTCCAATCGTAAAAACTGACAAGTCACAAATCAGTATTTCCAACGCTGAAGGTTCATATTTTATAAGTAACAGTGTCGTTCCAATTGACTTTTTCCAATATGAAATACTTAGAGGTGTGCAAGAATATGCCTTAGATGATGTTAAGGCTTCTTTCAATCCGAATATTTATGGAGTAACAACCTCTGATTCCATCTCCAATAATGCTAAACAAAGATTATTGGGCTACGAAAAAGACGGTTGGCGATATGTTTCCGTTGGTAGCGTACTAAATGATAATGTTGTTGGCTTGATAAGGATGCAGAGTCAATTGTTAGAAAATGATAATCCAGCAAGAAGTACTGAAGGTTTTGATGCATTAGGCAATAATCATTTTTTCTGGGATTCTAAACTGATTTACGCTGAACAAATCCCTAGTGCATTTATTGCTAAGTATAACAATGCATTTAAGTTATTAACTAATAATGTTCCTCCAACTATAAATGTTGTAAAATGGTACAATAAACCAAAATTTAATTCATTAGAGGAATTAAAAGGAAAAGTTGTTGTGTTATACTTTTGGGCAACTTGGTGTAGTTGGTGTTTACCATCAATGAGCAAACTGGAGTTATTACATGCAAAGTATTCTGACGATGGGCTAGTAGTAATTGGAGTGCATCATAACATATATAAAGAAAGCAGTTTGAGTAAATATTTAGAAGAGAATGAAAACATAAAATTTCCAATATGTGTTACTGATGAAAAAACGATTTCGACTTATTACAGCGATTCTGTTCCTAAATATTACATTATTGGGAAAGATGGCTTAATAATAAAAAGTTTGCTGAATAAATTACCACTAGAAGCAGAAATTGTAGATTTACTTAAGTAGAACATGAGGAACATATTAGTACTACTTAATATAAAATTCTAAGTCCATTATCTTATCGCAAATGAGCACAGCGAGTGCGAAAATTATATAAGAACAAATTTTAATGAATACTTTGCAAGCTGTAGAATACAAAGACGGCAAACTTCATATCATAGATCAAACTAAACTTCCTCTTGAAGAAGTTGAGATAGTTACAGATGATCTTGAAAGAATTGCCGAAGCAATTGAGAGATTGGAAGTGCGCGGCGCTCCGGCAATTGGAGTAACTGCAGCTTACGCGTTAGCAATTGCAATAAACAAATCTTCACCTAAAGATTATTCAACAGCATTTCATTTAGCTTATAATCGGATTGCAAAGACTCGTCCTACAGCAGTCAATCTGTTTTTTGCGCTTGACGAAATGAAAAAAGTTTTCGAATTGAATAAGACTGATAAGACATTACCAGAAATTTTGCTTAATAAAGCGGTCTCAATTCATGTAGAAGACAAACAACTTTGCGATAAAATTGCTGCAAATGGTTTACAAATATTTACTAAGAAGAGCCGGGTCTTAACTCACTGCCATACCGGCGCATTAGCAACCGGAGGAAATGGAACGGCTCTTAACATAATCAGAAATGCGTTTGCAAATGGATTAGTTGAACATGTTTACGCGGATGAAACGCGCCCTTTGTTTCAAGGCTCCCGCTTAACTGCTTGGGAACTGGACAAACTCGGAATCCCATTTTCATTTAATACAGATTCTACTGCTGCTGTGCTAATGAGCCATGGTAAAGTTGATTTGGTAATTACCGGAGCTGATAGAATTGCTGTAAATGGAGATTCCGCAAATAAAATTGGTACTTATAATTTAGCTGTGTTATGTCATTATCATAAAATTCCATTTTATATTGCCGCGCCTTCAACTACAATTGATAAATCTTGTCCCAGCGGCTCTGAAATTAAAATTGAATTGAGAAGCAACTCAGAATTAACTCAAATTCGCGGTACAAAAATTACTAAAGAAAAATATCCGGCTTATTGCCCGGCATTCGATGTAACACCTAACCATCTGATTGCAGCAATTATTACGGAAAAAGAAGTACACAAACCACCTTTCGATTTTATAAATGTCTGAAATTGTAAAAACCAGAGCGCTAGTTTTAAGACGTCTAGATTTTGGAGACACGAGCCGCATTGCACATTTCTTTACTGATGAATTTGGTAAACTTTCCGCGATGATTAAAGGAGCTAAATCTCCAAAATCTAAAACCGGATTAGCTATTGATGTGCTCAATGTTGTAGAATTAGTTCTTTATAAAAAAAATACGAGAGAAGTACAGCTAGTAAGCCAAGTTGATCTTATAAAACACTTTGCCAACATCCGGGACGACTATGAGAAGTATCGATTTGCTTCAGCTGTAATTGAGCTTCTTTCTACAATGATTACCGAAAGCGAACCTCATCCAAAACTTTTTGAAGGCAGCATTAAAATCCTTTCTCTAATAGATTCATCCAACGATAGTCCAAAATTTTTATTTGCAAAATACTTCTTGTTTTTTTTACGGGAACTTGGCTACGAGTTTCAACTGGACCGATGTAATATTTGCGGAAGAGAGATTGTTAAAGGAGAGCGAGCTTCGTTAAACTTTGAAGCTGGAATGATTTGCACAGATTGCCGCGCAGACAGATTAACAAATTTTAATTTTTCAGAGGAACTTTTTGAATTACTTTTTTGTCTAAACACAAAAAATAGCCCTTGTTCTTACCTGGAAGAGGATTTAGACACGGTCCTCGTTGTTTTAGAAAAATTCTTAACATATAACGTTGGTGAGTTTAAGGGCCTCAAATCAATCAAAATTTAGTAGCAAAGGAGATATAACATGCGTAAGAAAAATATTCTTGGAACTCTTTCCTTAGTGTTCATTGGAATTGTTTTTGGCGCCGTACTTGTATCCGGGTTTGGCTGGGTGAGACCTAGCTACGGCGATGTAAAAATTGGTGCGGATAATCCGCCGGTTGCTCAGCTTAATGCTGATGCCGCTGCCTTCAATAATGCATTTGTACAAGTTGCGGAAAAAGTAACTCCTTCAATTGTACAAATCGAAGTTGTTTCTTCAGTGAAATCTTCCAGTAAACTTCAAGATCAATTTCATTTCTTTTTTCCATTTAAAGATGATTCGCCGCAAGAGCAGCAAGGAGGCGGAAGCGGTATTATTATTTCAGAGGATGGATATATCTTAACTAATAATCACGTTGTTGAGAATGCAAAGAGTGTTACAGTCAACTTGCACGATAAACGTGAATTTGAAGCTACTGTGGTGGGTACTGATCCTTCAACCGACTTGGCTGTAATTAAAATTGATGCAAAAAATTTACCGCTGGCTTATCTCGGCGATTCAGACAAAATAAAAGTTGGCCAATGGGTAATGGCAATTGGTAATCCTTTAGCACTTTCCTCAACAGTTACAGCCGGAATAATAAGTGCTACTCACAGAGATATAAGTATTTTGCGTGATCAGCAGTATAGAATTGAAAACTTTATACAAACTGATGCGGCAATTAATCCGGGAAACAGCGGCGGCGCGTTAGTTGATTTGAACGGCGGCGTTATCGGAGTTAATTCAGCAATTGCCACGAACGGTTATTCACAAAACTACATTGGTTACGGGTTTGCAATCCCAATCAATATGGCTAAGTCTGTTGCCAGCGATCTAATAGCTAATGGAAAAGTTAGCAGAGGCTACATTGGAGTAGAAATTTCTGCTGTTGACGCGGCTATTGCAAAATCGATTGGTTTGGATGAGCCTAAAGGTGTGTTGATTCAAAAAATTGTAAAAGATGGTGCCGCTTCAAAGGAAGATGTTAAAGAAGGTGATGTGATTCTAAAAGTGGATGAAAAAGAAGTTAATCAGCCGAATGAGTTGCAATCATATATAGCTACTAAAAGAGCCGGAACTTCGGTTCGTTTAACAATCTTTAGAGATGAAAAGAAGATTGAACGTTATGTTACTCTCAAATCTCGTGATGAAGATGGTGAGGTTAATACTATCAAAACAGCTTTGAAAGAAAAAAAGGGTAAAGATGTTGATGCCCGCGAAATTAACTTTGAAAATATCGGAATGAAGGTTAGAAATCTTAATGATGACGAAATGAAAGAGTTCAATGTAGATTCCGGTGTTATAATTTCAGATGTAAAACAATTTGGAAAAGCTTTCAATCAGAGTTTACAGCAAGGTTTGGTTATTGTTTCGGCCGATAGAAAAACAATTAATTCTGTTTCTGAACTTCAATCTATCATAGACAACAAAAAGGGGAAGGCCGTTCTTCTTAAAGTGGTCGATGATAAAGGAAACTCTCGTTTAGTTGGTCTAGATATTCCAAATAAATAAATCTTCCCAAAGTTAAAAAAGCGCTCAAAGTTTGAGCGCTTTTTTTATATTTGCACAAAACTCATCAAAGAAAAAATAATGATAAAATTTGTTACTGCCGGAGAATCTCACGGCAAAGGTTTAGTAACTGTAGTTTCCGGATTTCCCTCTAACTTAGAAGTAAGCGAAAGCTACATTAATGAAGAATTGAGAAGAAGACAGTCCGGATACGGACGCGGTTTACGTATGAAGATTGAAACCGATACTGCTGAGATATTTAGCGGTGTTCGGTTTGGTAAAACTCTGGCTTCTCCGATTTCTATGCTGATTAGAAATCGTGATTGGGAAAACTGGACCGAGAAAATGTCTGTTGAACCAATCGATAAGGAAGTTGAGAAGATTACTATTCCGCGACCCGGACATGCGGATTTGGTCGGTTCGCAAAAATATGGTTACGACGACATCAGAAATTCGATTGATAGATCGAGTGCAAGAGAAACTGCCGCCCGTGTTGCCGCAACTGCAATCGCAAAAAAGTTTCTGGAAGATTTAGGAATTAATATTGGCAGTTATGTAGAAAGTATTGGCGGTATTTATCCTAAAGAAAACTTTGTTAACAAATTGTTTGGATGTGAATTGTCCGATAAATTTTCCGCGAAGAAGGTTAATGAGACCGTTGATAAAAGCAGCGTAAGAGTTTTTGACGAAGCGCACGAAAAGAAAATCATAAGCAAAATAAAAGTTGCCAAGAAGCGGGGTGATACTTTAGGCGGAACATTCTTCGTTATCGTTTCCGGAGTGCCGGTTGGATTAGGCAGTTTCGTTCAATACGATACGAGAATAGAAGCTGCATTATCTCATGCAATAATGTCAATCCAAGCTGTAAAAGGTGTTGAAGTTGGAATTGGTTTCGGAGGCGCTGAACTTTTTGGCTCTCAAGTTCATGATGAAATTGTTTTGAAGAAAGATAAATTTGCGAGAACAACTAACCATGCCGGCGGAATTGAAGGAGGCATTACAACCGGATTGCCGATAATTATCCGAGGTGCAATGAAACCGATTTCAACATTGATGACGCCTCTAAAATCCGTTGATCTTGCAACAATGAAAAAAGTTGAAGCGCGAAGAGAGCGAAGCGATTTTGTTGCTGTTCCGGCTTGCGCAGTTATTGCAGAAGGTATGGTTGCTTGGGTTATTGCGGATTTTGTACTTCAAAAATTCGGCGGTGATTCTATGGAAGAAACAAAATCTAATTTCAATTCTTATGTAGAACAGAATTTTGAAACAGTAAAGAAGAATTTCAAAAGGAAGTAAATGCTAAAAATTCAGCGCTTTGTCTTTAATCTATTTCACGAGAACACTTTTCTTATTTGTGACGAAGCGACAAAAATTGCAGCTGTTATCGATCCCGGCATGTATGATGAAGCCGAAAAGAAAGCATTTAAGTCTTTTGTAAACCAGAATTCACTGCAATTAAAGTATTGTATAAATACACATTGCCACATAGATCATATAATAGGTAATGCATACATCAAAAATGAATTTGGCGCCGAGCTTTTAATTCCCAAAGAAGATGAGTTTTTGTTCGATTTGATGATTGAGGAAGCCCAAAAATTTGGTGTTACATTAGAGCCATCACCCAAAGCGGATTCTTACATAGATGAATCGACTAAATTATTTCTTGGAGAAATTGAAGGAACATTTTTAAGTACACCGGGACATACTCCGGGAGAAGTTTCTTTGTATTTTGAAAATGAGAAAGTGTTGTTTTCCGGAGATGTTCTTTTCAGAGAAAGCATCGGCAGAACAGATTTGTGGCGCGGGAATTATGAAACGTTGATCAAATCAATTAAAACAAAACTGCTTGTTTTGCCCGATGATGTTAAAGTTTATCCGGGCCATGAATCCTCAACGACAATTGGGCACGAGCGCACGAGGAATCCTTTTCTAGTTAATTGATTTACCATACAGCAAGTAATATATTGTTAACGAAAATTATGGCAAGAGAATGAACAGCTACAAAAACAAACTAAAACTTCTTGGCGCGCTTGTATTCGTTTATGTAATGCTTTTTGAATTTATCCTTCCGATGAACAAGGTGCTTCCAAAACCGACAATCCTTTTTGAATCCTTTCTGCACGTTTGGCAAGATTACGGATTACTAGCCGGAATAATGATTACTGTTGGAACAGTATACTTTGCGATTGGATTTAGCCTACTGCTGCTTTGGTCATTTAGAAGAATAATTATTAAACTGCTTCTGGAACAAAAAGTTATTTTTGAACTGCTTCAGCTATTTAAAACTATTCCGGTTTTCATTCTAATTGTTCTAACAGCATTTTGGTTTGATGGATCGGAACTGGCAAAGGTAATTTTTATTTTTCTGATTACAATGATTAGCCTAACTCGCGTCCTAGCAAAAGAAATCGTCCAAACAAAATCAGAATATATACAAGTTGCAAAGAATCTTAATCCTTCCAAGTCATATTCGGAAGTTTATTGGAATTCAGCCTTACCGGGCTTACTGAACTTGGCAGAACGTTTTCAACGCATTCTGTGGCTAATAATTCTCTCTTTCGAATTTGTTTCCGTTTCTTTTGGAATTGGAACAATCTTGCGTTTGGCGCTTCTCTACAAAGATTTTGGTGCAATCATAGTGATCGCAATAATTCTATCGCTGTTGATTTGGTGCGGTACTCTCGTAATTAAGTTTATTAAAAAGAAAATAGCTTTTTGGGAATCATAGAAATGAAATTTGAAAACATTAGCAAGACAATTGTTTACAGCAATGGCGCTAAATCGAAATTGCTGGATGGTATTTCTTTTTCTGTGAACGAAGGAGAGATAACAAGTTTGCTGGCTTCTTCCGGTTCCGGTAAAAGTACATTGTTTATGATTCTATGCGGATTGGAATTATCCGATTCGCAAAGCATAATTGAGGCGAGCACTTGCTTGATTCCGAGTGAACCATCGAGTTTTCCATGGATGAATGTATCCGAGAGCATCTTTTTTGCGAATGAAAAACTGGATGAATCTGCTCAGAAAAGAATTATTCACCAAGTTGGTTTAGAAGGATATGAAAGTCATTATCCGAACAATAAAAGTTTGGGCTTCAGATTTAGAATTGCTTTAGCGAGGGCTATTGCTTCCGGTAAAAAAATCATCTTACTTGATGAACCATTTAGCAAAATGGACCAAAGAACAAAACTGGAGATGCTTCAGCTAATTGTTGATATCAACAATGAAACAAAAACAACTATTCTGCTTGCTACATCAAATTTGAGTGAGGCCGTACTGATTTCACATTCTATTTTATTGATGAAGAAGGGTATTACCGGCACACTTCCGAAAGCTAATTGTGGTTATGCTGAATCTAATATTGCTGATAGGTCAAACTCTGCGGAGTTTATTGAGCATCTCGGGAATATAGAGAACCAAGTTCGTAGCTTAACAACACAACAATCATTTACAATTTCGCTTTAAGATGAAAAACAAAATAGAACAACTTGAAAAGCTCCGCGAAGAATCTAAGGTTGGCGGCGGGGAAGATAAAATTCGTATTCAGCATGAAAAAGGAAAACTTACTGCGCGTGAAAGGATTCAGCTTCTAGTTGATGAAGGAAGCTTTTCGGAAGTTGATATGTTTGTTAAGCATCGCAGTACAGATTTTGGATTGGAAAAACAAAAAGTTTCCGGCGATGGTGTTGTTACTGGATTCGCAAAAATTAATGGAAGGCAAGTAGCGCTTTTCAGTCAAGACTTTACAGTATTTGGCGGATCGTTATCCGAAACCAACGCCGAGAAGATTTGCAAGATTATGGATATGGCGCTTAAACTTGGTATTCCGATTATTGGACTTAACGATTCCGGCGGCGCTAGAATTCAAGAAGGCGTTAACAGTTTAGGAGGTTATGCCGACATATTTCTACGCAATACACTTGCTTCCGGTGTTGTTCCTCAAATCTCTGCAATACTTGGTCCTTGTGCGGGTGGGGCGGTTTATTCGCCGGCAATTACAGATTTCATTTTCATGGTAAATCATACAAGCCACATGTTTGTTACGGGACCGAGCGTTGTTAAAACAGTAACTCACGAAGAAGTTAGTTTTGAAGATTTGGGCGGTGCTGAAACTCACGCAACTAAAAGCGGTGTTGCTCATTTTGTCTTCGATAGCGAAGTAGAAATACTAGAAAATATTAGAAAGCTTGTAGGGTTTATTCCGCTAAATTGGAAAGACAGTGCACCGGAAACGAAATTTGATTTTGACGCAAATCTTATAAATGAAAAACTTGATTCTGTTATTCCGGATACACCCAACAAGCCATACAATATGCATGATGTGATTGGACTGTTGCTGGATGATGGCGATTTTCTGGAAGTCCAGCCCAATTATGCTCAAAATATTATTGTAGGATTTGGAAGAGTTGGAGGAATTTCGGTTGGAATAGTTGCAAATCAGCCAGCCGTTTTAGCCGGTGTTTTAGATATTAATGCTTCGGTAAAAGGTGCAAGATTTGTCCGCTTCTGCGATGCGTTTAGTATTCCTTTACTTGTGCTTGAAGATGTTCCGGGA
>CAZEDR010000012.1:0-772 GCA_964510975.1 uncultured Melioribacter sp.
CAAAATGCGTTTATATCTACCGATGAAGTTGAAAAGATTACAAATTTCATTTACGTTCAGAAGGGATATTCTAAACGTTACTTTTTGCCCTCTCTTTATGAGAAGAAAAAAGAAACTGCCGGAGGGTTCCTTGCTGATTTAGACCCAATGTTCGAAGAAGCAGCAAGAGTAATTGTGCGTCATCAACAAGGCTCTGTTTCTCTTCTTCAGAGAAGATTAAAGCTGGGATACTCAAGAGCAGCTAGAATTGTAGATCAACTTGAAGAGGCCGGTGTTGTCGGACCTTCTGAAGGAAGCAAAGCTCGCGAAGTAATTGTAGAAAGTGAAGAACAATTAGAAACTATTTTGAGATCATTATAAATGAAAACAAGGATAGTATTTATTTTTTTTCTTTCGATTGTTTTGCTGAATGCCCAGTCGGCAAAAGAAACAATTAAAAAAATCCAGAACAAGTTTAACTCAATCGAAAATTTCACTGCTAATTTTTCTCAAAGCTTGTTCGCGCCTTCGGGCAACGAACAAGGAAAAGTTAGTGGGAAATTCTCCTATAAAAGAAAGAATAAATTTGTTGTGGAGCTGAAAAATCAGACTATAGTTTCCAATGGCGAAATAATTTGGAATTACGATAAAAAATTTAACCGCGTTGTTGTAAGTTATCTCAATGATGATCCTACCTCCTTCTCACTAGAAAAATTCATTTTTGATTATCCCCCATTGTGCAAATCGAAGATGGTAAAAGATCCGGCAAATGATTCTGAATTTGTCTTGGAAC
>CAZEDR010000012.1:782-17791 GCA_964510975.1 uncultured Melioribacter sp.
AGTTCCAAAGGATAATGATTTGCAATTCAAGCTTGTTCGAATTTGGAAAAGCCTTGATAATCTTATCTCTAAGATGGAATTAGTTGATGTAGGCGATATGAAATATTCTTTTGCTTTTAGCGATGTAAAAGTTAATCAAGAATTAGCTGCCCAAGTTTTTACATTTAACGCTCCCAAGGGGACGAAAGTTATTGACCTCCGCTAGATCAAATAACACTTCCTCAGTTAAGATATTTGGAGTGCTCTTAACAGTAGCAATCAGCTTGCTGTTTCTTTATATAGCATTCCAAAAAGTTGATCTTAGCCGTGCCTTTTCTATCATTCGCAACACATCATTTTTTGCAATCATCTTATATCTGATAGTTTTTTTTGCTTCTCACTATGCCCGTGCGTGGAGATGGAAATTTATGCTTGATTCTGTTAAGCCGGATATCTCCCGAAATCATCTTTTTGGTTCGGTAATGGTTAGCTATGGTGTTAGTTGCATAATTCCAAGATTGGGCGAAGTGTATCGCGGCTTGTTTTTGGGTAAGTGGGAGAATATTTCCAGAACAACAGTGATAGGTACAATAGTAGTTGAAAGAATTATCGATGTAACATTTTTTGCATTCGCTTCTTTGGTCAGTGTTTCAGTTTACTCCGGAAATTTATACGAAGAAATTCCTTGGCTTCAAACCTTGCTGGTTACCGGGTTCGGTTTTATCTTTTTCGCGGTAGTCATTGTACTGCTGCTTGTGAAATTCCAAAATGGTTTTGCTAACATTTTAGTTAAGCTTTCAGCAAAGATTAGTGTAAAGCTTTCCGAAAAACTAAAATCTCTCTTCGAAACTCTCATTGAGGGTTTTTCCAGCATTAAGAACTGGCGGCATGTAATTGGGATTCTTTTTGGTTCTCTAGCAATCATGCTCTTGTATGCGCTAAATACATACGTCGGTTTTTTCATGCTCGATATGCACGATGCCGCAGATGTAAATTTTGCTGCAGCATGGATTGTAATGACAATTAGTTCTTTTGGTTCGCTAATTCCAACTCCCGGCGGACTTGGCTCTTATCATGTTTTAGCGATATTTGTCCTTACAAAAGTTTATGGCTTTGATGCAGACAGCAGCGGGGCTTATGCTATTCTTACACATTTTATAAGCTATGTAGCTTTTCTTGTTTCATCGGTCTTAATTCTCTTCTATCTTAATTTACAGCGTGTAAAAATTGGATTACCGAAAGAAACTTTTCTTTCAGTTCTAAAATCATCTAATACGGAATCTAAATGAAAAATAAATTTCTAATCACATTGTTGCTTCTTTGTTCAGTAAAATTATTCGCTCAATGGGATGTTAGTGCGTCAATGGGATTGGATTTCAAATCAATGCCTATATATAAAGATTATATTAACATGAATTTCAGTACTGCGAATAATCAAATATCATCTTTCAAGAGCGCGGTTTCATTTACAGCTGAAGGAGATTACAAACTTACAAATTCCTTTGCAGTAGGATTAGAATACAATTTGCAATTGGATTCGTATAATGGAGTAGGCGGGCTTTATGAGATTTCCTACAGCATCCACCGACCATCCTTAATGGCTTATTACATAGTTCCGGGCGCCGGTTATCAATTTAAATTTGGCGGCGGCTTTGGTTACCGTGCCGTTACACTAAACGAAAGAATTATGGCTGATACAAAATACACTGCAAGTGGGTTTGGATTAGTTGCAAAAGCAGAAGGAAACACGATGCTCGCCGATCATTTTTATGCATTAATAGGCGGAAATATTAGATATGACGCAACCGGGGATGTTGCTAATGGAGATCAATACATTATTAACAGATCGACCGGGGATAAGCTAAATCTTAATTCAATTTCGTTTGGAATTTATTTAGGCATTACTTTTACTTTTTAGGAGACTCTAGTGAATCTAGTTGAAGCTATTGTACTGGGGATTATCCAAGGATTAACAGAATTTTTACCGATTAGCAGTACCGGTCATCTTACAGTTGCCGGAAAATTGATGAACTTAATTTCAGATCAGAATCCACAAAAGTGGACTTCATTTATTGCTGTGATTCAGCTGGGAACATTGCTTGCTGTTTTTGTTTATTTCTGGCGGGATATAATTTCAATCATACGAGATTTTCTACGGGACAATTGGTTTAACAGAGTAAAATTCAAAGATCAATCTCAACATGCAAAAATGGGCTGGTATCTTGTAATTGCCACATTGCCGGTTGTTGTTATCGGACTCGGATTCAAAGATATTATTGAGGGAGTTTTTACAAAGAATCTTTACGTGATCGCAGTAAGTTTAATTGTGCTTGCGTTGATTTTAGCTTTTGCAGAGCGAATTGGAAAATTGAATCGTAAGAATGAAAATATAAATTGGGTAGATGCTTTGTTGATTGGAGTTGCTCAAGCTTTCGCATTAATACCCGGTTCATCTCGTTCCGGAACAACAATTACGGCCGGTTTATTTCTCGGCTTCGATCGTGCGACGGCTGCAAGATTTTCTTTTTTGATGAGCATTCCGGCGGTTGCAGCAAGCGGACTTCTTCAGTTTTATCAAGCAACAAAATACATTGACCAAACCGGTTTTGTTGCTTTAATTGTTGCAACAATTGTTTCAGCAGTTATTGGTTATTTATCCATTGAATTTTTATTGAGATATCTCAAAACAAAATCTATGATGCTGTTTATTGTATATAGAATTGTTGTTGGTATAATAATCATTGTTTTATTAGCTAACGGAGTAATAAATCAATAGGAGCTGAAATGAGAACTCGATTACTTATGTTTTTACTATCGGTTGTAGTTTTTTTTGCTTGTGGTGATCGATATAAAACTGTTGATGTTGAAAAGGAAGTTAAGAGCGGTAAGAAGATTTCTGATGTTATGCTGTTGCAGAGCAGAGAACAACTAGTTGCTGCTATATATACTAATCATGGCAAAATAACTTTTGAGATGTATCCAACCGAAGCGCCTAAAGCTGTTGAAAATTTTATTGGGCTTACGCTTCAAGGTTATTATAATAAACTTACATTTCATAGAATTGTAAGAAATTTTATGATCCAAACTGGAGATTCCACAGCAACCGGCTCTGGTGGAAGAAGTTATTTTGGTAAAGAGTTTGAAGATGAATGTGTAAATTCTCTTAAACATAATGTTGCGGGAACTGTTTCTATGGCTAACCGCGGTCCGCATACAAATACGAGCCAGTTTTTTATTACAACAGCAGCAACTCCTTGGCTTGATGGAAAACATACTCTTTTTGGTAAAGTGATTGATGGTATGGATGTAGTTAATGAAATTGGTAGTGTTGAAACAGACAAAATGGAAAAACCGGTTAAGCCGGTAATAATCGAAAAAATTACTATTGAAAAAAGAATACGGTAGAGAATTACTTTAAAAATGGCTAAACAAGCTTTTCAGCAGATATCTCAGATTACTAAGTTCCTAACAAAGGAAACGTTGCTACCAATTTATTTTTTATGTGGCGAAGATAGTTACTCTATTGAGCAAGCACTTGATGCAATTGAGAAAGTAGTTTCTCCATTATTAGGTTCCGATTTTGATAGAGAAACTTTCTCTGCTGAAAAATCGATTGAGCTGACTCAAGTATTAGATCAAGCTCTCTCATTTCCATTTGGCGGAGAGAAAAAACTTATAGTAATCAAAAACTTTGAAAAGCTGAACGACAAAAAGAGTTTAAATGGATATGTTAAAAGTCCGGCTGCATTTACTGTTCTTGTTTTAATACAGAATGGAACTGTAAGTGATGGAACTAAAGAGCCGTATAATCTACTTATAGATAGAAAATACTTATTTGAGGCTAAACCGGTTTCCGGCAATGAACTTACTAATTGGTTTGTCCAAATAGCCAAAAAGAGAAATTTGGATTTACCGGTAGATCATGCCAAAGCGGTTATAGAAGTTGTTGGTGAGAATAAAGCTCTACTTGAAATGCAACTTCAAAAATTCTTGGACTATTCTCAGTCGGGGAAAATACTTACAATTGAAGAGCTGATTAAACTTTCATCTCCTACGAAGGAATATACTATTTTTGATTTCCTAGGAGTGCTCGGCAGTGGAGATAAAGCTAAGTCACTAGAAATTGGCTACAATCTTATAGATTCCGGCGTTGAGATGGTTTTTATTGTAAACATGGTTGCAAAGTTTATCATGACGGTAGCCCAAGTTTTGGATTTATCACGCCAGAGAATTGGAGAAAACGAGGGAGCCAGACTTGCCGGAGTTAGCTACTATTACTATTTGAATTGCAAAAAAGCCACCTTTTTTATGAATGATGACCGGCTTCATAACGCATCTAAAGCACTGTTAAATGCTGATATGGCAATAAAAACAACCGCAGCCGATAAGAAAACCGTACTGCAGATTCTTATAGCGGAAATTTTGGGTGAGGTTGCATCTTCACCATTTGACTATTGAGTTCATTGCAATTAAACCATTATATGGGTAAAATTGCTCGCGAAAATTGAAACTTTTTTAACCATTTACAGGTAGAACATTTTGACTAAACGCCTTTCCGATTTGAGTGATGAAGAACTGATTAAGGTATATCAGGATGAAAACACGCTCGAGGCATATGAAATATTGGTGAAGCGGTACAAAGATCCCCTGATGAATTTTGTTTACAGATTTGTTGGCGATCGAGATGTTTGCACCGATGTGGTTCAAGAAACCATGATCAAGTTTTACCTTAACAAAGATTCATATCGTTCTTTTGCAAAATTTTCGACTTGGATTTATACAATAGCTGCAAATCTGGCTAAGAATGAACTCAAGAGAAGAAAACGAAGAGTGATATTTTCAATTGATAATTCTGATGATGAAAAGTCTCCTCAAATTGAAGATAAGATGTTTCTCGCACCCGATAGAGCTGCCGACAGCGAGATCAGAAATGAAATTATTCAGAAAGCTCTTTTGAAAGTAAAACCGGTCTATCGCGAAGTTGTAATCTTGAGAGACATTCAGGATTTATCTTACGAAGAGATTTCGGAAATAACCGGCTTAGCAATTGGTACTGTTAAGTCGAGGATTAATAGGGGAAGAATACAATTACAGAAACTACTTAAGAACATTTATAAAGAGTAGCTTATGAGCAAATTTTACAAAAACGAAGAAGAAAAATTTTCCAAACTTGTTTCAGATCTAAAAACACTTCCTAAAATTGAAGCACCGGATAATTTTGAATTCAATCTTATGACGAGAATTCAAAACAAAAATTTTGGTGAAATTAGGGATACACGACCAACATTTAATTGGTTCAAATTTTTGGCCCCTTCTGCTGCAGTAATGGCTACCGTACTTTTATTCTTCATTTTTTATCCGCAGAGAGAAGAAATACCTACGCAAATCGCAAACCAACCTCAGCTTATAGATTCGCAAGCGTTAGCCGGGAAATCATCTGACAAGAAATTTGAATCGTTATTTAGTACAGAGGATAAAAAAGCCTCGCCAAAGAAGAATGAAGAATATTCAACTCCAAATCCAAATACTGCACAAAACCAGCTTGCTGGTAAGCGAACTCTCCCGTTGAATCAGAGAAGATCGGTAGCGGTGGATGATTTTATTTCCGGAGCCAACTCAAATCAAAATCCTTCTGCCCGAAGCAGCATAGTAAATAGTGGCGATGAACCCATGGTTAACGGATTTAGGGTTGAAAATAAGTTGGACAAGAAGACTATAGAAAAATTCCGCGCGGAGCTCGATTCTTTGAAAAAAGCTCAACTAAAGGCAGATTCGTTGAAAAAAGCCATAAAATAAAAGCTTTATAAAGGTTTTTGATTTGGAAAATTGGCGCATCATAAGTAAATTTCAACCCAAAATTTTAAGGAAGTGGTATTAAAATGAAAGCAGGAATTCATCCAAGCTATAAGAAATGCGAAGTTACGTGTGTATGCGGAAATACATTTATTACCCGTTCTACAGTAAGTAGCATCAAACTTGAAATCTGTTCAGCATGCCATCCATTCTTTACCGGTAAACAAAAAATGTTGGATTCAACAGGTCGTGTTGAGAGATTCAAGAAAAAATATGGAAAGAAAGAAGCTTAATTTTTCTTTTTGTACGTAGAGCAGGGCTGTTGTACAGCCCTTTTGCTTTTTAAATAGCAGACCAATAACGCACCTTTAACTACTGAATGAAATGGAAGAAACAAACGAAAGTACCGGCTTAAATCTCTATCAAGGCGTAAGAGGTTTAGCTGTAAAAATATTAAACCGCATTGATAGAACTGATGCCTACCTTGATAAACTTCTCGAAATTGAAATTAAAAATTCAAATCTAATCGGAGCCGATAAAGCTCTTTTATTTGAAATTGTACATGGCGTTACTCGTTGGCAAGGTAGAATTGATTGGATCCTAACCGGATTTTATAAAGGGCAATTCTCTAAAGCAATTCCTAACGTTAAGAATGCTCTTCGCGTAGCTCTATATCAAATTTTATTTTTGGATAAAGTCCCAGACTATGCAGCAGTAAATGAAGCCGTTGATTTCGTCAAGAAGCTTCAAGGACAAGCTGCTGCTGATTTGACAAATGCAATTCTTAGAAACATCATTCGAAATAAAGATGGTATCAGATACCCTAATCCTGACGAGGACATTAATAGTTATTTGAGCGCTTATTTTTCGCACCCAACGTGGTTGGTTAGAAGATGGCTCCAGAGATTTGGAAGAGAGGAAGTTGAAAAACTACTTCTCTCTAATAACAATAAGCCAACTTTGAACATTAGAATTAATAACCTTGTTACAACTGCTGCTGAAATGAAGTCGCTTCTTAATTCTGTTGAATTGAAGTTTACTGATGGCAAATATTTGAAGGAGTTTATAAGGATGAATTCTCTTTCGAATATTACGGATTGGGAATACTTTGCCAAAGGTTATTTTACTGTTCAAGACGAGAGTACCGGCTTCCCAATCAAACTGCTAAGTGTAGCACCCGGTATGCGTGTTTTGGATTTGTGTGCAGCTCCAGGCGGCAAGACAGCCTTCATTGCAGATGAAATGAATAATACCGGAGAAATTGTTGCACTGGATAAATTTGAAAGCCGATTGAAAATTCTGGAGAAGAATCTTAACAGATTAAAAGTTACAAATGTAACCACCAGAATAATTGATGCGATGGAATATGAAGATGAGGTTGGATTTGACAGAGTTTTAATTGATGCACCTTGCAGCGGGTTAGGTACGTTAACTAAAAAGCCCGATCTTAAGTGGAAAAGAGACTTGGGAGACATTAGAAAAATCGTTAATATTCAATATGATTTAATTCAAAAAGGAGCTTCTTTAGTTAAGGTTGGCGGATTTGTTGTCTATAGTACTTGTACAATTGAGCCGGAAGAAAATTTTGAGTTGATTACAAAGTTCCTAAATGCACAGTCTAATTTCAGTCTTGTAAATGCGGGCGATCAACTTCCTAAAGAAGTCGTTGACTCAAACGGATGTGTAGCAACGCTGCCTCATGTTCACGGAGTTGATGGAGCTTTTGCTGCAAAACTTATTAGAAACAATTAAGATGAATATATGGCGTCTGAAGCATTATTAAAGTTTGCAGAAGGACTTAGAGTTGCTAGAGAAGTTAAAGGAATTAGTATTCTCCAGATTTCTACTCGTACGAAAATTGACCCAAAATTTTTAAGTGCAATTGAAAATGGTGATTTCGAAATTCTACCCGAATTGTATGTTCGGGCTTTTATTAAAGAATTCGCGCAAACAATTGACTTAAACCCACAAGAGACAATTCAAAAATTTGATTATGCAAAATCGGGGGACTCGGAAAAAATTGTTGTCGCAAAAGAGCAAAACTCTAAGCCGTCTGTAAACGATGATGCAAAACCTATTGAAGAATCAATTCCGGGAAAAGTCGCTCAACAATTCGATTCTGTGAACGATTCAATTGCTACAGACACAACTGAAGCACCTAAGTCTCTTATTGCAGCTAATCTGAATATAATAATGGGTGCGGCTGTTTTGATTGTTGCTGCATTGGTTTTTTATTTTGCATTTTTTTATGAATCATCGCCGGAAATAATTGCGGATTCGAAAGAACAAAACTCTACAGAAACTGCAAATAGATTTGAAGTGAAACAGCCGGAACAAACACTGGTTCAAGATTCGATACACGCGACAGTACCTGCTGTATCAGATAGTCTTCGTTTATTGGTTCAAAACAGCGAGCAAGTTTGGATAAAAGTTCTTTGCGATGGCAAGATTAAACAGCAGGGAATCGTCCAAAAAAGTTCTGTCCTAAATTTCAAAGCCCAAAAACAATTCGGGATAAGCATTGGAAATGCCGGTGTAGTGAAGCTTTTCTTCAACGATAAACCGGTTCAAAATGTTGGAAGATTAGGGGAGATAAGAAATATTACGATGACACCGGATACAATTCGTTATTTAACTATTCCTCGTAATGAAAAAAAATCTCCTTAAAGAAATCGAGGAGCTTCGCTCACTGATTAGAGAACATGATCATAATTATTTTGTTCTCAATAATCCAACCATAAGTGATTATGAATATGATCTGCTATTTAAGAGATTATCAGATTTAGAGAAAGAAAATCCTTCCTTAGTAAGTTCAGATTCTCCTACACAGCGTGTCGGTTCCGATCTAGTTAAAGACTTCAAATCAATTACTCATAAAACTCCAATGCTAAGTTTAGGGAATACCTACAGTGAAGAAGAGTTAATTGATTTCGATAGGCGAGTTAATGACGGGTTGCCTAAAAGTGAGAAAATTGAATATGTCTGCGAATTAAAGATTGATGGAGTTTCAGTAAGTATCCATTATGAAAAAGGAATGTATTCCATTGCTACAACTAGAGGCGACGGTACTAGCGGCGAAGATGTAACTGCTAATGTGAAAACAATCCGTTCAATTCCACTACTATTAAAACCGATCAAAAATTCAACTGCTAACTTAAATGAGATCGAAGTTCGCGGCGAAATATATATTGAATCTGAAGCCTTCCGAAAATGGAATGAGGAGCGCCAGCTATCTGGTGAAAAAACATTTGCTAACCCCCGTAATACTTCTGCCGGAACTATCAAGCTGCAAGATCCAAAGTTGGTGGCGAAGCGCCCGCTTCAAATATTCACCTATTATCTATTTTCATATAAATCTGAGTTGAGTTCTCAGATTGAAAATCTGGAGACGTTGAAAAATCTTGGTTTCCGGGTTAACGAATATTACAAACTGTGCGGCTCGATTGAAGATGTAATAGAGTTCTGCCGTTATTGGGAAAATCACCGCGGAGAACTTCCTTATGAAATTGATGGCGTTGTAATTAAAGTTAATTCTTTGCGACATCAGAATATTCTTGGAAGCATCGCAAAATCTCCAAGATGGGCTGTGGCTTTCAAATTCAAGGCTAAACAAGCTACAACAAAGCTGACTAAAATAACTTGGCAAGTTGGGCGCACAGGCGCATTAACACCAGTTGCAGAACTTGAACCGGTACTACTTGCGGGTTCTACAATCAGCCGTGCTACTTTGCATAATTACGACGAAATTTTACGCAAAGATATACGTGAAAATGATGTTGTTATTATTGAAAAAGGCGGTGACGTAATTCCAAAAGTTGTATCTGTTGATATTGGATCGCGAAGTAGTAATTCGGTTAAAACAATTCCACCAAGTGTTTGTCCCGAATGCGGTTCTCAATTATTTAAACCAGAAGAAGAAGTCGCAATATATTGTGATAATAAAGAATGCCCGGCGCAAGTTAAAGCCAGTATAGCTCATTTTGCATCGCGAACTGCGATGGATATTGAGGGACTTGGTGAATCTTTAGTTAATTTATTTGTTGACCTAGGCTTACTTAAAACTTATGCTGATATATATTCATTGAGAGATCAACAAGAGGATTTGATTCAGATTGAAAGACTAGGGAAAAAGAGTGTTACAAATTTGATGACCGCAATTGAAAAGAGTAAAGAGAAACCATTCGATAAAGTTCTCTTCGCATTGGGGATTCGATATGTTGGTTCCGGAGCTGCAAAAAAACTAGCAGAAAGTTTTTTGACTATAGATGATTTAGCAAATGCTTCCGAAGAAACGATTGAACAGATTCATGAGATTGGGCCAAGTATTAGCAAAAGTGTATCAAGATTTTTCTCTGATCTAAATAATGTTAAGTTGATTAATAAGTTAAAAGAGGCTGGGCTTAATTTTACTTCAGAACCAACGAAATTAGTATCCGAGAAATTAGCCGGAAAGTCCTTCGTGCTTACCGGGACTTTATCATCGATGTCAAGAGAAGTAGCTAAAGAGATAATACAAAACCATGGTGGAACAGTCACTACATCAGTAAGTAAAAATACCGACTATGTTTTAGCTGGCGAGAGTGCCGGCTCTAAGCTTGATAAAGCTCTTAAGCTTGGTATTGTTATATTAACAGAAGAACAATTTAATGAGTTGATTAAATAATGTTTGAAGAGCTGAAACGCAAATACGCTCACTTCGTTATTAGAAGGAAATATCTAAGGAAGCGGAATGAGACCATAGAGTTTAAAAAAGCAGTAAGTGATGCCAGAGAATTCTTTGTCATTATGCCCGAATCGGAAAATGATTTTACAAACTCACTTGAAATTATAAAGTATCTTCAAATTCATAAAAAAGAATTAACACTATTTCTACCGGAGTCTAGGCATAAAGAACTTCCGAATGAGAAAGACTTTAAATTCATTTCCTATCATACGGATCAGATTACAAAGTATTTTTTACCAAGAAAAAATTTGATATCCCGTATTTCCACTAAAAAATTTGATCGATCTTAACCGCAATGAGAATACCTTCTTTAGTGCCATTTCTTGTATTGCATCTTCGGGTCTCAAGGTTGGATTTCGTAAAAACCGCTCTGAGGAGTACTATAATCTGCTTTTTGATAGCAAACAAACGGAACCTTTAGCAGCTTATAGCAAGTTTTTGGAACATCTTAGGATGTTTTAATTGTATTACATTGGGAATTCTGGGCTTTATTTGTAAATTTGCATTAAATAAAAGATAGAAAAAAAATGGGCGAAAACTTTAATTACGAGCTAAAAAAGATAGGCGAAATTGCCATTTTTAAACTGAACGAGAAAAGATTTGATGCAACTATTGCCGGTTTTGTAAAAGGAGAATTTACTATTCTTCTTCATACAGAAGATGTTCGAAAGCTGATTATTGATCTCTCGGAAGTTGACTATTGTGATAGCTCGGGATTAAGTTCAATCCTACTCGCCTTCAGAATTCTCCAATCGAACGAAGGACATATCCGTCTAGCTTCGCCTACAAAAAATGTTAAAACTCTGATTGAAATTTCTCAACTGGACCGTGTACTTACAATTTGCAACACTGTGAATGAAGCTATTAAAGATTTAGAAGCAGTTTAATATCTACTTCATTTAATTTGGGAATGCTTCCACTAACATATTTCTGTAGCAAAAAACCTTGATGATTGATAAGAATATTTTAAAGAAAATTAAGCTGGTTGTCTTTGATCTTGACGGAACATTGGTTAATGATCAAAACCAAATTGGTGAAGAGACCAAAAGTTTAATTAAAGAATTATCTTCACTCGATGTTCAGTTTTCAATTGCAACAGGTAGATTGCTTAGTGCGGTCACAGATCATGCAGATGAACTCGGAATTAAGATTCCGCTGATAACGCTAGATGGTACATTAATACAACGATACCCGGGTGATAAAAGTATTTTCGAAGCACATTTGCCGAAAAAATATGTCCAGCGTGCCTTAAAGCTTGCTGATAAATTTTTGGTGCAAGTAGCATTGTGTCATGATAAAGCAATTTATTACACTGAGGAGAACGCCCTTTTCCCACAGTTGATGGATAAATTTGGTGCAAAATATCAACAAGTGTTTTCATACGACAATTATGTAGATGAAACTTTGGAAGTTGTTTTGGTGAGTGACTACAAAGAAAATGTTAAGCATATTTCCAGCAAGATGTCGTTTCCATATACTTTTGGTGTCAAAACTTCATTCTACAAATCGCAATCTCAAGGCGGCTCTTACTATTTAGAAATTAGAAAAATGGGATGTAGCAAAGGGGATGGTTTGAAGCGATTGTTAAATCACCTTAAATTGAAGATGAGAGAGACTGCCGTTGTTGGAGATTGGTACAATGATAAATCTCTTTTCGAAAATGATTCTTTGAAAGTTGCTATGGAAAATGCAGTCCCGGAGTTGAAACGTATGGCTGATTTGATTTTGAAAAAGAATAATAATGATGATGGTGTTGCTGATTTTTTGAAGATGTTACTGCAAGCTAAGAAATAAATGATTACGCCAGAAGTAAAATCCAAGCTGAGAACAAGCAAACGAATAAAAATCCTCCTTGTTGTATCCACAATAATTTTAATAGTATTAATGTTTCCGAAAGGTGAATCGCTTGAGTCGGATATTACTGTTGGTTCTATATGGATTCATGAGGATTTAATCGCTTCAACTACATTCGAGATATTAAAAGATTCAAAAATATATGAAGCAGAAAAGAATCTTGCGCTGAAAAGAGTGCTTCCGATTTATCAACGTGACTTCACATTGCAGAAAAAGATGCTGGACTCGATGGAGAATTACAGTCAGCATTTAATACAAACTTTGGGACTGCCCTCATTCACTTCGGAAAATGAAGTATTAAGTAATGAAGCATTAGGGCAACTGGAGAACTTAAAAACTCCACAGACAAATGTATTTGGTAAAAGAATAACTTTACGAGAGTTGCTTCGCAGTTCGCAATCAACACTGAAAGAGATTTTTGAAATTGGGTTGTTGAATTTAGAGGGGACTGAAGCTAAAAAAGATACAATTGCTTTGCGCGATGGTAAGTTTGAAAGAGTATATCCGGTGGAAAGTTTTGTTGAAAAGGATAAACTGAATGAGTACATCAATTTTAAGGCTAAAACGCTAGTCGGCTCAAATTCCAATCTGGTAGAAGTGATTGAGGAGTTTATACATCACTTTGCAAAACCAAATATAGTTTTCGATAAAAAACTTACTAACGAAGCTATCAATAGCGCAAAAAACAAGGTAACAAGAAACATAGGTATAGTTAACGAAAATGAAAGAATTGTTGCCAAGCATGATAGGATTACAGAAGAAACTAAACTAAAAATTGATTCGTATAGAATAGCAAAGGGAGAAGAAAGAAATTTTTGGAGCAATTTACTCCAGAACATTGGTAAGTTTTTACATATATGCATTGTTTTGCTGCCGATGATGATCTATATCCATCTATTCCGGCCAAAGATTTTTGGAGATAATCTAACAATTGGACTTATTGCAGTTGTTACTTTATTCATCAGTTTTCTTACCTATTTGGTCTATACAATTAACGTCTCATCTCCAATTGAATACCTCATACTTGTTCCCGTTGCATCAATGCTTCTCACAATTATTTTTGATTCCAGAATAGGATTTTATTCAACGGTTGTAATTTCTCTTATAGTTGGTGCTCTTCGTGGAAATGATTATGTCTTTGCAGTAACAAATATTGTTGCGGGCGGTTTAGCTGCTTATACTGTAAGAGACATTAAAAATAGAACTCAAATTTATCGTTCGTTTCTTTACATTCTTCTTGGTTACTTTCTAAGCATTTTGGCATTTGGACTGGAAAGATTTGATTCAATAAATCAAATGCTGGTGGGTTTTGCCTTTGCGGCATCAAACGCACTAGTTAGCCCGGTCTTAACCTACGGTTTAATAATTTTTGTGGAGAAACTATTTAATCTAACAACTGATCTTACCTTTTTAGAGTTAACAGATTTGAACCGGCCTCTGCTAAAAGAATTAGCAAAGAATGCACCCGGTACATTCAGCCATTCTGTTTCGATGGGTACACTGGCTGAGACAACCGCCGAAGCTGTTGGCGCAAATGCCGTTCTTGCTAAGGTTGGTGCATATTATCACGATATTGGAAAAAGTTTTGATCCGGAAAGCTTTGTTGAAAATCAAATTGATTCGAACAACATTCACGATAATCTAGCCCCGGAGAGAAGCAAAGAATTAATACTTGCACATATAGTAAAGGGAATGGAGCTTGCAAATAAAAGCGGATTACCAAAAGAAATTGTTGACTTCATTCCTATGCATCATGGAACGATGGTGATTACTTACTTCTATGAGAAGGCTAAATCTTTGTATGGTGAAGAGAATGTTAATGTAAATGAATTCCGCTATCCCGGACCGAAACCTAATACTAAAGAAACTGCTATTGTGATGCTGGCTGATGCGTGTGAATCAACTGTACGTTCGCTATCCGGTTCCGAACCTCAAATAATAGAGAATGTTATTAACAACCTCATCAATTCAAGAATTGAAGATGGACAGCTTGATGAAGCTCCTCTTACTTTCAGAGATATTAAGAAGATAAAAGAATCATTCCTTAGCATTCTTATGGGGCATCATCATAGAAGAATTCGCTATCCAAACCAAGAAGAACTAGAATCCAAAGCAGAAGAATAGAGTTAATGGAACAGTTCGTTAAAGAATTTATTTCCATTTTACGCTACGAGAAGAATCTCTCCGATAATACCGCCGTGTCATATCAAAGTGATCTTAAAATGTTTTTAGAGTTTCTTAATGCAAAAAAAATAACTGATTACAATGATATATCTGCAAGTACTTTAGCGGAATTTTTCAACGAACAGAGAAAGGCGAATCTTTCCAGCACTACAACTGCTCGCTACATGACAACACTTAAAAAGTTCTTTGCATTTCTTGAAGAGAATAAGTTTATCGTGAAAAACCCCACCGCTATGATTGGCAAAGTAAAACTTGCTAGGAAACTTCCTTCTGTTTTATCTTTTGATGAAATTGAAAAAATTCTAAACGCTCCAAATACTGAAGAATCCGGCGGGCTACGTGATAAAGCAATCTTGGAATTATTTTATTCGTCCGGCTTGCGGGTCAGTGAACTGATAAACCTCAAAATAAATGATATCTATTTTGAAGATGAGGTTGTTAGAGTGTTTGGTAAAGGTTCTAAAGAAAGAATTGTTCCTATCGGGAGCTCAGCTATTTACTGGGTGAAAGAGTATCTGACAAAAACCCGTCCGCTCTTTGAGAAGAAGGATAAAAGCAGTGGTATCATCTTTCTAAACAAAAGAGGAATAAAACTTAGCCGTATGGCAATTTGGAAAATTGTTGACCGGTATGGAAAAGAAGCCGGGTTACAAAAGGAAATTCATCCGCATCTATTTCGTCATTCTTTTGCAACACATCTTTTGGAAGGCGGGGCCGATCTTCGTGCAGTACAAGAAATGCTTGGTCATTCGGATATTTCAACAACGCAGATTTATACTCATGTAGACAGACAATACATCAAACAAATTCACAAAGACCATCATCCACGGGGATGATATAACTGATGACTAAGTTAATCCACATCATATTTATTTTCATTTCCTTCATTTTTGCATCTTGCAATTTTGATGGTGAAGAACTTCAGAAAGATAAAATAAATCCCTACTCAATTTCGCTGGGTTCCTACAAGACTTACGAGCAAGCCTCAAAATTCAAAATGAAACTTAGTGATTCAGTTCGGGCACATTTAAGGCTTGAATCTGTTGGGAAAAAGAGATACAAATTATTTTACGGAAAATTTTCAAGTGCTTATGCAGCAGGGGAAAAAGCTTTTGATCTCTACAGAAAATCCTTGATCAAGGATTATGAAATCAACAAAAATGGCCAGCGTGTTCTGGACGAATTTGTAAATGTTCCATTCCTTGGAAATTATCTTGGAAAAGGAGCTGTTTACAATTACAACCTTAAAACTAAATCCACGGAAATTTTGTGGAGCCGCAGCAACAGAAAAGTTCTATCGATTAATCTTTCCCGCGACTCAAGATTTGCTTTCATAGTTGCAGCAGAAAATTTAATCGAACATAAGAATGTAACTGCGATTCAAAATGCCAGAATTTACTTTTTACACCGCAATGAAGAGGAAGTTGATGAATTGATGAATATTGGCAATGTAAATCAGCTTTACACATATTGGGATCAGCAAGATACTTTTAGAGTTAATGCTACATTCCCCGATTCAAACAATGCCCGCATAATCTACCAAAGAATTTCTACATGGGATTCTTACGGTAAAGGAGGCCGTTCAACTGAACGTTCGTTTGATCTTCTCTTGCAAGGATTTCCAACTAAACCGGACCGGAAGCCGGAGTTGTTTTCGCCTAATGGGGAATTTCAAATTAGAAGCGCTAAAAATGATGATCGAGAATATTTCTATCTGAAGAATTTTCCGGATAAGTCGGAAGTACTTCTAGCATCAACCAAAGGTAATATTGAAGATGTCCGATGGTCTGCTGATTCGAGATTCTTGTTCATTATTGCTGCCGAGCGGCGAATAGAGAAGAAGAATTCCGGTGTGGTTATTCGGCATGAATTGATTATCTATGATACTGAGAAAAAGAAAGTGCTTGCAATTATTGACGGAAGCGGATTCGGCAATTTATTTGTTCGAGGAAAGTTGTTATTTTTTGATGAACGCTTGAATGGCATAAAACAGATTACTATTCTTGATTTGACGAACCTATCAAAATATGATTCGATAAATTTGTACGGCGGATGCGCGCTTAATAATCTACCTAATTGAGAGTTTAATGAAAACATACTTAAGAGTACTTTCCTACATCAAGCCGTTTAAGAAGCATCTGGCTGCTTCTATAGTTTTTACAATTCTATATGCTGTTCTCAATGGAGCTTCTGTAACATTAACAATACCATTGTTGGATACTCTTTTTGGACAAGGTCAAGCTTCTCAGACAGAGCAAGTAATTCCGAAGACACTGAAAGTCCCAGCAATGGGTGTGATAGACAACCTCGAAAAAACCGTCACAACTACATTTAAGGAAATTGTTTTTTCCGGAACACAGAATCAAATTATTCTAAAAATTTGTCTGCTTCTTTCATTCCGCTGTCCAAATAAATCGCGCCGACAACCGCTTCAAACGCGTTGGCTAAAATATAAAGGCGGGCTTTGCTTTGCTTG
>CAZEDR010000012.1:17801-24820 GCA_964510975.1 uncultured Melioribacter sp.
GTCTGCTTCTTTTTATCGCCTTCTCTTTGAAAAACATCTTTGGCTACTTACAATCTTACTTTCTAGCTTTTGTTGAGCAAGGAATGATTCGTGATTTGCGCAATGAAGCCTATTTCCATTTGCATAAACTACCGATGAGCTACTTTAAGAATGAAAAGACCGGAAATTTAATTTCGCGAGTAACGAATGATGTATATGCAGTGCAGACAAGTATTTCGGCTGTTTTCTTAAATATGGTTCGCGAACCGTTTTCAATTTTAGTTTTTTTAATTATCGCACTGGCTATTAGCTGGCGTTTAACTCTCTTTTCACTTTTAGTACTGCCGGTATCGGCCGGAATTATTGGCTGGATTGGTTTGAAGCTTAGAAAGCAAACTTCGATTTTGCAAAGCAAGATGAGTGAAATAACCACAACGCTGCATGAGACTATCACTGGTGTAAAGATTGTAAAAGCATTTGGTATGGAGGATTACGAGAATAAAAAGTTTTCCACTCAGACTTTCAGCTTTTTCAAGACAATACTTAAGATCAATAGAATTAGAAACGCCGCTCCACACATTACAGAAATCTTAAGTGTGATTGTTGGCTGTGTGATGATTTACTTTGGAGGACAGCTGGTTCTTGTGGAGAAATCGCTAGATGCAAGTGAGTTTATTGCTTTCTTGCTTGCTATATTCCAAATGATGCCGCCAATAAAAGAATTGAGTAGCGTTAATAACCGTATTCAAGAATCTAGTGCTGCCGCAGAACGTGTATTTGAAATTCTAGATACGGAACCGAGGATTAAAAATATTGAGTCGCCGATTGCTAAAAATGATTTTGAAAAGCAAATTGAATTTGAGAATGTTTCATTCCATTATGATGATTCCGACGAATTAATACTGGATTCTCTGAATATAAAAGTTGCAAAGGGAAAGGTTCTGGCCATTGTTGGAAGCAGCGGTGCCGGTAAGACAACTATGGTTGATCTGATTCCCCGTTTCTACGATCCGACAAGTGGAAGAATTCTTCTTGATGGAACCGATCTGAAAGAAGTTAGAATAGAAGATCTTCGTAAGCTGATGGGAATTGTTACACAAGAAACAATTCTGTTTAATGAAACTGTACGGAGTAATATTTCTTACGGCATACAGAAATGCACAGAAGATAAAATTATTGCTGCTGCTAAAGCCGCCAATGCTCACAACTTTATTCTTGAACTGCCGAATGGTTACGATACAATTATTGGCGAGAAGGGAACCAAACTTTCGGGCGGGCAACGTCAGCGCCTTTCCATTGCGCGTGCGTTGCTTAAAAACCCTCCTATAATGATTTTAGATGAAGCTACTTCGGCTTTGGATAATGAGTCGGAAGTGCTGGTACAAGAGGCTATAGAGCGTCTTATGGCTGAAAGAACGACATTTGTAATTGCTCATCGCCTAAGCACAATTCGAAATGCCGATAGAATTATTGTGCTTGATAAAGGAAAGATTGTTCAAGACGGAAAACATGAAGAGCTTCTAAATAATGGACAAGGCATTTACAGAAAACTTTACGAACTACAATTCAGAGATCAATGAAACTAAATTCGTTATTGAATAATGATAATTTAGATAAGGCAATTTTTGGGTTTCTAATTCTCTTTGCTTCCACTCTAAACAATTCAATATTTCTTTGTCAGCTTGGCTTTTTTGGCGCTTATCTGTTGGTTGGTCTGCGCTTTTACTTGTATCGGGAAAATCCTTTTAAGAAAACCGGGTTGGAGTTAGCCTTTCTAATATATTTTGTCTCGGTTTTCATTTCAGCCCTCTTCTCTGTAGAAAAGGGAAACGCTTTCAATGAATTAATAAAAAGCTTACTGTTACTTCCAATAGTTTACTTATTGGCGTTTGCCGCCGATTCAGAAAAGAAAACTAAGACACTCTTAAAATTCTACTTGGGATTTTCTCTCGCAACACTTCTTGTTTATTTGTTTATGTCATTGAAGCATTATTTCACGCAGTTATACCAGCTTGAAATGAAAGGACCTTCGCCGTTTCAGTATGTTATGACTGCCGGCGGATTAATGAGTTTTACAGCGATTTTCTTTTTCGCATTTTTAATGAACGAGAAGACAAATTGGAAAGTAAAGGTATTCAACCTTCTGGCTTTTGGATTATCATTCGCGGCAGTCATTGCCAGCTACACACGCGCAGCATGGCTTGGGTTATTTGCCGGACTATTTATTGTACTCCTTATTAAGAAAAAATGGTGGATAATTGCTCCAGCCATAATCGCAGTAATGTTTATGGCTCTTCTTAAGGGTAACGAGAGCAAGGTTGAAGTCATTTCGCTTAAGAATAATCTGCAAATCGAAACAACTATTAACCCTAATGGACGGGCTTATGCTGTACAAACAGTTGGCGGCGATACAATTTTAGTATCAGAATATGAAAAGGGAATTTCTGTCTTCGTCGGCAACAAGCATTTACAAACTCTACCAACTAATTCGCCAATCACAAGACTAAACCATTGGGCCGGGAACTATTTTTTAGCTTTTACACTTGACTCACGATTTATCGTAATCGAAAAAGCCACGGATGGTAAAATAAATGAATCGAAAACTTTTATCTCTACCGGAGCCACACGAGATTTTACACTCGCTAATGGAAAACTTTATGTCGCTGATAAAGATAGCGGACTGACGGTTTATAACGACCCAACAAATCTTTCGTTAAAAAATTATTTTAGTGGTAATGGTGGAGCCGCAACTGTTGCCGCTGATGAAAAGCACCTTGCTCTCTATTCAGAGAAGAATAGTTCGGTTAAGCTATACCAAAATAATAACGGTTTGCCGGCTACGATAGTTGATTCCATAAGATTTGAATCCTCAATCAAATATCTTTGGTTTTACAAGGGCATTTTGCTGTTTCAAAACGACAACTACTTAATTCAATATTCTATTGAGAATAATGATCTGAAAGAAATAAGGAGAGATCCAATAGTTGGAATCACTTTTATGAAGTTTGTTGATGCAACAGCCTACGCGCTTACAATTGATGGAATGGTTTACAAAGGAGAACCCGGTAATGGAGCGCTTAATTTCGGTATAATGAAAAAGCTCAATCATTCTTGTACTAGCTTCAGTGTTAACTCAAATGAGATTTATGTCAGTTCATTCAAACGGAATCGGGTCCTTTCGATGTTCGATCCCTATCATGAAACAAATTATGAGCGATTGAATATTTGGCGCGTTGGACTCAAAATCTTTAAGGATTATCCTTTCTTTGGTGTAGGCGATATTGATTTAGGTAATGTTTATAGAAAATATAAAGACGATTACCTGAAAGAAAATTTCGGGCATTTGCATAACAATTTCATTCAATGGCTTGTAACACTTGGAGTTGTTGGTTTTGCTGCAATAATGTTTATGCTGGTTAGCATCTTCCTTTTGAATATTAAAATTTACCGTGCCGTAAAAGATGAACCGATTGCCTCTTCTTTTGCAGTTGGAGCCATCGCAAGTTTTGTCGGCTTTCTTGCATCCGGTTTAGGTGAATACAATTTCGGCGATCAAGAAATTCTAACAATGGTTTGGTTTACTATGGGATTGAATATAGCCTTCTATTTCAATTATCTGAAAAAGACAAGCAATGTTAAGGTGTGATTGATGAAATTATCTGCTATCGTAATTGCTAAGAATGAAGAGAAAAATATCGAGCTGTGTCTAAAAAGCATGGCTGATGTGATTGATGATGTAGTTGTTATTGTCGATTCAAGTACTACTGACAATACTTTTGCAGTGGCGGGAAAATATCCAAATGTGAATTGTGAAATATACCAATGGCAAGGCTACGCAAGAACGAAAAGCTATGCGGTTTCGAAAACGAAATATGATTGGATTCTATGGATTGACGCAGATGAAGAGCTTACTCCGGAGCTTAAAGCTGAACTTCAGCTATTCAAAGCAACTGAACCTAAATATTATTGCTATGATGTAGCGCGACGAGCTTTCTTCCTTGGTAAATGGATTAAACACAACGGCTGGTATCCTGCGCGTATAAAAAGATTTTTTAATAAGCAGTATGTGAAGTTCGACGATAAACAAGTTCATGAAGGATTAGATGTGCCGGGCAAAATTGGACACTTAAAAAATGATCTTAACCATTACACCGATCCAAATATTGAGCACTATTTTACCAAGTTTAATTCTTACACCACATTGGCCGCTAAAGAACTTGCTGCTAAAAACCGCAATGCTTCTATAAGTGATATACTTCTAAGACCATTATTTATATTCCTTAAAATGTATATTTTTCGCAGAGGTTTTCTCGATGGATTACACGGCTTAATGCTGGCGGTCTTTTCGTCGGTTTATGTTTTTGCAAAGTATTGTAAACTCTGGGAGCTTAATAACAAAAAATGACGATTGGGATTATTCCAAATACATCAAAACCGGAAGTGAACGAAATTGTTGTCCGTATCATTTCTGAAATAAAAAAAAGCGGGATGGATTACGTTTTGAGTGATTCGATAATCAAAACCAACATCGAATCTTTGAACGAAGTGGACTGCTCTAAAATTGGTTCACTTGATAAAATTGGAAGTATGTGCGGTATGGTCATTTCAATTGGCGGTGACGGCACAATGTTAAACACTGCTTTCAGCGTTAGAGGAAGCGGCACGCCGATTCTTGGTGTTAATTTTGGCAAACTTGGTTTTCTTGCAGAATTCGATATTGAAACTTTCAGCCATTTTATTAGTGATATAAAAGAAAAAAATTATATTGTTGAAGAGAGGATGGCTCTTATAGGAACCGGTAACGGAATACCGGAAAGTCTCTATGCCATAAATGATTTAGTGATTGATAAGGGCTCTTGGTCAAAGATGATTGAGCTGACCGTCTTTGTAGATGGTGAATATGTAACAACATTTTCGGCCGATGGAATTATTGTTGCTACTCCTACCGGATCAACCGGATATTCGCTTTCAACCGGTGGACCAATTGTGAATCCTAAAGCTGATGTTATTACACTAAGTCCTATTGCGCCGCATACTCTTACTATGCGTCCTCTTGTTCTATCTAGCAAACAAAAAATTACAATCAATGTTAATTCGCTTCACGATACAATTCAAGTTAGCAGCGACGGGCAGCGAGTAAATTTTATTAAGCCACCAGCCACTATTCATATTGAAAAAAGTGATAAACCGGTTAAACTCGTTCATACGACAAAGAACAACTACTTTGAGACACTTCGCACCAAACTTTATTGGGGTCTCGATATTCGCCAACCAAACAACTCCTAGAGGTTGCAATGAAAAAATTAATTGTCTTTTTGCTCCTTATCGTGGGAACTACCTTTGCTCAACACAATAAGATGATGCTTGATGAAAAATCCGGGAAGCAAATGCTTATTGGATTATGTGACCGGACAGCTTTTGCCGATACTAATTATGCTTGGTGGTTTAATGCTGAGTATGATAATTATGTGCCGGATTCGGTGGTCATTGCGAATATCAAATCTGTGACGCCGGATTATAAGATTAAAATTGTAATGGCTTCATGGTGCAGTGACAGCAAAAGGGAAGTGCCTCGTTTTTATAAGATTATGGACGCTGCTTCTTTCGATTACAAAAATCTTGAACTTGTTTGCGTTGACAGAAACAAGCAATGCGAAGAAGGTGAAGTAGATAAGCTCGATATCAAGTTTGTGCCTACATTTATCTTTAGCAGAAACAATGTTGAACTTGGGCGAATAATTGAGATGCCAAAAGGGAAGCTGGAAGAAAATATTCTGGAAATTGTAACAAAGTGAGTAAAGTATTTTTCAACATTTGGAGCTAAAGTCCAAACTCCATTCATTAGTCTTTAACCCCACGCTTAACGTGGGGTTAGCGCAGCCACCATACAATACAGGCTTTAGCCCAAACTGATTAGTTTTCAAGGAAAAAGACAAAGTGAAAATAAAAGCGATAATTTTTGGCGCAACCGGAATGGTGGGTGAGGGAGTTTTACTAAAAGCGCTAAGTCATTCAGATGTAGAATCTATACTATCTGTTAGCAGAAGGCCTTGCGGGATTACACACAGCAAACTGAGCGAAATAGTCCACAATGATTTTTATAATTACGAAGCAATTGAAGAACAACTAAAAGGTTATAATGCTTGTTTCTTTTGTTTAGGAACTTCATCTATTGGTATGAACGAAACTGATTATACAAAAGTTAGTTATGATTTAACCTTGAGCGCTGCAAAAATTCTTTCCAAATTGAATTCCGAAATGACTTTCTGTTATGTCTCCGGACAAGGGACAGATAGCTCTGAAAATGGAAAATTAATGTGGGCTCGTGTAAAGGGGAAGACTGAAAATGATTTAACAAAGCTGCCATTCAAATCAGTTTATTTATTCAGACCCGGATTTATCAAGCCATCTAAAAACCAGAAGAGAGCTTATAAAGTTTCCAGAGTTATTGGAATAATTTACCCAATCTTAAAAGTATTATTGCCAAAATATGTCTGCACGATGGATGATCTCGGGATGGCGATGATTAATGCAGTTGAGTTTGGTTATGAAAACAGAGTTCTGGAGAACAAAAATATAGCTCAAGTAGCTTCATGAAGATTGTTAGTCTACTTGTTTATAAAACAATTCCAACAGTTAAAGCTAATGGCGGGTACTCTTTAATTCTTCTCCCATATTAAGTTGTAAGTAAACCCGATTTTTAATGATGGCATGATGAGTGTCTTGTTATAAGCCTTGTTTGTACTTATACCAATACCAATTGACCAGAAGAAATTTAGTTTCCTTTCTGTTCCTATTTGGATTTTTTCATTCCCGATGTTTATTTCAAAACAATTTCCTTTTGGTTTTAGACCATAGGATTCATCATAAATATTAGGAACGTACATTAAATAAATGTAGGTTAAAGAAATATTATTGACTATCCCTTTTCCTACGAAATATTTAATTTCAGCACCGGCACCACTGCCATATGGTGGTGTCATAAAATTACCTCCATGACCAGACAACCAAGTACTAGCATGTTTTAATTCTATTGCAAA
>CAZEDR010000013.1:0-24513 GCA_964510975.1 uncultured Melioribacter sp.
ACAGAGCAAATACAGAGAATCACAGAGAAAAGATATTCATTCTGATTCTTGCGTATGGTGAATAAGTAATTTATTAATCTGCCCTTCATATTCTGATATGGAAGTTAACCCGACATAACTTGCAGCAATTTTCCCATTTTTATCAATTACAAAAGAGGTTGGTATAGAGCTAATTCCACCATATCTTTCAGCGACCGCATCAGCTGCATAAACGACCGGATAATTTATTCCGTTCTCTTTAACGAACGGAACAACATCGGCTTTAGTATCTGTATCAACCGAAATTCCTATTACTTCAAATCCTTGATTACCATATTTCCTTTTTAATTCGATTAGATCGGGAATTCCACGTCTGCATGGTGAACACCAAGTAGCCCAGAAATCAACAATTATAACTTTACCTCTGTAATCCGAGAGTTTAAGCTGATTACCAAAAATAGTTTCCAATTTGAAATTGGGAGCTTCTACCGGATTCATTCCCATTGAACCGGCATAGTTAAACGGAAGAGAACCTTCATTATCACCCTTTCCAAACAATAAGCTTCTATTATTTACCAAAAGAAGAATCAGCACTAATCCAATTAGCGATCCAGCGTAAATCCGCTTTTTATTTCTTTGAAAAAATGTTGGTGCGTATTTCTTTTTACCTAAAGGCTTATTGCCCATGTCCACCTCGAAATTATACTGCTTAGATGTAATTTCTAATTTTGACTACTATAATTCCCACCAAATTATTAGATGCAAGATTCGGCTGATGGATTCGTTGCTTGGAACGAAAAGTCTAGCAATAATTCATGATCATTTTTATAAAAATCATAAACCTCTAGAGGTTTTAGGTGTCAGTTGTTATTTTATTATTATACCGGTTATGTGAATTAGATTTGGGATGATCGTAAAAGGAAGTGAAAAGCAATTATTCAAAAATATATCTGTGTAAATCATAATAAATCCGTTTGATCCGCGTTCCATTTTTTGATTAAATAATTGCTTTTTACTTCGTAAAGATTAATTCACACAACGGGTTGAATCAATATCTCGATTCTAAAAGGTAAGGGGTTTGTCATGTGTGCTCTTTTCCCATTAGCTATAACATTACCCGGATTAATAATCTCACCCTATTTTCTGCTGAGAGAATTTGATAGGATCATTTTGAAATGAGGATTGTAGATATAGTTTAATATAATTATTTTGTGGCCGAGGCAAACAAGCACATGTTGTCCGATGATGTTATAGCTTCTTTTTTTCGGTCTATTTCGAAGCTCATCAAAAAATTATTAAAATAAAAGTAACTACATAAACAATAAAAGGAGAAGTAATGAAAAACATTTTTAGAATTATCACACTTCTAATTATAGTATTCTTGATTGCATCTGAAACTCAGGCACAGCAACCAAAGAAACCTCGCCCAAGTTTACCTGCAAGCGTAAGCCAAACAATCGGGATTGATACAGATATTACAATTACCTATAGCCGTCCCGGCGTTAAAGGCAGAAAAATTTGGGGTGATGTTGTTCCTTTCGGACTGGCTCCCGGAAATAAATACTCTAACGAAAAACCATATCCATGGAGAGGCGGAGCTAATGAAAACACTACAATCGCATTCAGTAAAGATGTGATAATAGAAGGAACCAAATTACCTGCCGGGAAATATTCACTTCATTTCGTACCATCGGAAAAAGAATGGATTGTAATAATCAATAAAAACAGTTCACTATGGGGCAGTTATTTATATAATAAGGATGAAGATGCACTTCGCCTAACTGTAACACCGGTTAAAGCACCTTTCCATGAATGGCTGTTGTATGGTTTCAATAATCTAGAGGCAACATCAGCAACAGTATTCCTTCAGTGGGAAGAACTGAGTGTACCGTTTAAGATTTCGGTTGTTGATTAACATTACTCTCTATTAAGCTTGAGTTTTTTCATTCATCAAAATAATGGTGTATCAATCTCTTTGATTTTTCTCGTTTTTTTTCTGTTAATTTAAAGAGCTTGATACATCGTTTATTACGGTTTTAAAACAGCATAGAAAAATATTTTAGTCATTACAGCTTGAATCGGGAAAGATATGTACAAACTGCTAGCAAGAAATATCACTTACATGTGTTTAATTATCTTTCTGGTTTCTACATTAAGTGCCAGTCCTTTGCGGCCGTTTAATTCATCACAAATATATCTTTCAATAGAAAAATTAAAAGTTCTGGGAAGTGTACTCTACATTGCCGCACACCCCGATGATGAGAACACAGGATTATTGGCATATCTTTCAAAAGGAAGAAAATATAGAACTGCCTATCTCTCATTAACTAGAGGAGATGGGGGACAGAATTTGATCGGTTCGGAAAAAGGAAGTGAGATTGGGATTATTCGTACACAAGAGTTGCTACAGGCAAGAAGTATAGATGGAGCCGAGCAATATTTTACACGGGCAATCGATTTTGGCTTTTCAAAATCACCGGAAGAATCGATAAATATTTGGGGTAAGAAAGATGTTTTGGCAGATATCGTTTGGGTGATTCGTAATTTTAAACCTGATATAATTATCACCCGCTTTCCCGTTGGAGGCAACGGTGGACATGGTCATCATACCGCCTCAGCTTCATTGGCAAAAGAGGCTTTTATCGCAGCCGCAGATCCCAAAATGTTTTCAGATCAACTACAATTTGTAAAGCCCTGGCAAACTAAAAGATTGTTTTGGAACAGTTGGCGACCTGATTCCGAGGAAGCAGACAAATTATTAAAAGTAGATACCGGAGAATATAATTTCCTTCTTGGAAAATCTTATACGGAGCTTGCTGCTGAAAGCCGCTCTATGCATAAGAGTCAAGGATTCGGAGTAACAGCATCACGTGCGCCGCGACTGGAATATTTTCAATTCGTGGATGGAGAACCATCTAAAAATGATATTCTTGAGGGAGTAAATACAACATGGAATAGAGTAAAGAATGGAGGACTCATTGAAGAAAAAATCGCCTCCATTATTAATTCCTATGATTTTCATGACCCGTCAAAATCCTTGGATAAACTTATTGATCTATATAGCTCCTTAAATAAATTAGAGAAAAGTTCATGGCTTGATGTAAAACGCAACGAACTCCTTGAGATAATTCAATCGTGCGCCGGAATTTGGATGGAATCTATTTCTTCCGATTATTCCGCTGCGCCTGGTGATGAGATAAGTATAAAAACGACACTTATTAACAGATCGCCTAATAATTTCGTAATCGAAAAAATAGAATTCCCTACTATTCCGGCAAATTCAGTATTGAATAGAAAATTAGAAGAGAATCAACCTTATTCTCTAGAAAGTAAAATTAGAATACCGGAATCTTATTCTATATCTCAGCCCTATTGGCTGGTCGAAGAACCAACACATGGATTATTTAAAGTCGCAGATCAGAAATTGATAGGAAGTGGAGAAAATTCGTTCTCACTTCCGGTGAAAATTAAGCTCCGTTGTAATAACGAATTGTTGGAATTTGAAATTCCACTTTTATATAGATGGAACGATAGAGTTGACGGAGAACTGTACAGGCCGTTCGAGATACGTCCCCCGGTAGTTGCAAATGTCACGGACAAGGTTGCCATTTTTTCAAATTTAGTAACAAAAGAAAAACAAATAAAGCTCAAAAGTACAAGTGCAAATACTGTCGGTGAGATTCATTTACATACTGAAGGCAATTGGAAAATTAGCCCTTCAACTATTCCATTTTCATTTAAAAATAAATATGATGAACAAATATTCACTTTTAGAATTACGCCGCCTGAAAATGCCGGAACAGCAACAATAGATGTTGACCTAACGGAGAACGGAAAAGTTTTTAATAAATCTCTAGTGGAAATATTACATCCGCATATTCCACCGCAAGTATATTTTCCGGAAAGTAAAATGAAACTGGTCAAACTAGATATTAAAAAATTTGATCAGAAGATTGGATATGTAATGGGGTCGGGAGATGAAGTAATGGATTGTCTTAAAAACCTTGGATATGAAATTGCATTACTGAGCGATGAAATGCTAGAACAAACTGATCTTTCTAAATTCAGTACAATCATCATGGGAATAAGAGCATACAATACACGCGAAAGACTCAAATATGCACAACCGAGATTGATGGAATTTATTAACAATGGGGGAACCCTTATTGTGCAGTATAATGTATCATCAGGGTTGCACGTGGAAAACATTGGTCCATATCCACTCAAACTTGGCAATAGCAGAATTACTGTTGAGGAATCACCTCTAAGATTTATTAATCAGAACCATCAATTACTTAATTTTCCCAACAAGATTACATCGGTTGATTTTGATAATTGGGTTCAGGAACGAGGATTATATTTTGCCGATCAATGGGATAGTAAATACGAAACAATTCTTGCTGGTAACGACCCGAATGAAAAGGAATTAGCTGGCGGGACTTTATTCGCCAGATATGGAAAAGGAGTTTTTATTTTTACCGGACTTTCATGGTTTAGGCAATTGCCTGCCGGAGTTCCGGGCGCATACAAAATTTTTGTTAACATGATCTCTGCCGGGAAATATAATGGAAAACAATAATAGCCGAGAGAAAATAATTATTGAAGAGAAACCACCTTTTCTCAAAACATGGAAGCAGATTTATTCTATTGTTTTCTTGAATCTTGTTCTGCTGATTATTTTGTTCTATGTCTTTACAAGATTCTTCGAATGATTCAATTCATGTTTTTAGTTAATACGGATTAATACATGGGATTGCTAGACTGGATTGTTCTTGTAGGGTTTTTAGCATTTGTTGTTATTTATGGAATGTGGAAAACCAGAGGCAAAAAGAATATTCAAGATTATCTTCTTGCAAATAAAACTACCCCATGGTACATTGTCACACTTTCCATAATGGCAACACAAGCAAGCGCAATTACATTTCTTTCAACACCGGGACAAGCTTTTGTAGATGGAATGAGATTTCTCCAATTCTATCTTGGATTACCTATTGCAATGATCATCTTGTCAGTAACAGCTGTTCCCCTATTTCATAATCTAAAAGTTTATACTGCCTATGAATATCTGGAACAAAGATTCGATCTTAAAAACCGGGTGTTAGGAAGTGTATTGTTTTTAATTCAGCGTGGCCTTGCAGCAGGCTTTACAATTCTTGCGCCGGCACTTATTGTTTCTATCCTTCTAGGATGGGACGTTCAGCTAACAGTCCTAATAACTGGTGTGCTTGTAGTACTGTATACAGCATCCGGCGGAACTGATGCTGTGAACAAAACACACTTTGTTCAAATGATAATTATTACTGTGGGAATGGTAACTGCGTTTGTATTAATAATTATTTCATTACCGGCAGATATTTCATTTTTAGATGCAACAAAAATTGCCGGAAAAATGGGCAAACTGAATGTTATTACATTCGAGTTTGATTGGAAGGATCGATATAATTTCTGGACGGGATTAATCGGCGGAACTTTTCTTGCTTTATCATATTTTGGAACGGACCAATCTCAAGTACAACGTTATCTTGGCGGGAAATCAATCGCACAGAGCCGGATTGGACTTTTAGCAAATGGTGTAGTAAAAATTCCAATGCAGTTTAGCATCCTTTTTCTTGGCGCAATGGTTTTTGTTTTTTACCAGTTTGTAACTCCGCCATTATTTTTCAATTCTGTAGAAACCAACAATGTAAAACAAAGTCAGTATGCATCAGAATATCTGGCGCTTGAAAACAAATACAAGCATGTTCATGATGCAAAACAGATCAAGATTAGAGAAATGCTTGCTGCCGATAAAACAGAAAGTGAACTAGAATATAAAACAGCCGTAGAATCAGTAAATGAATCTAAAAAAAATGAACTGGAGATTAGAAAAGAGGCTTCCGGTTTAATTAAAAAAGCTAATCCAAAAGCGGACACAAACGATACAAATTACATATTCCTAAGTTTTGTTGTAAATGTTTTGCCTGTTGGATTGGTGGGACTTATTCTAGCCGCAATCTTCTCTGCCTCAATGTCATCAACTTCCGCAGAGCTCACTTCTCTTGCTTCAACAACAGTAGTTGATATTTACAAAAGGATGATTAAGCCGGAAGCATCAGATCGTCATTATCTAATAGTATCTAAATTGGCAACAATATTCTGGGGATTTTATGCGATAGCTTTTGCACTTTTTGCAAATAGATTGGGCTCATTGATAGAGGCTGTTAATATATTAGGATCATTATTTTATGGGACAATTCTGGGAATATTTCTCATCGCCTTCTATCTAAAAAAAATTGGAGGAGACGCTACATTTTATTCTGCCATAATTGCGGAATTGGTTGTGTTGGCTTGTTACCTATTTACTGAAATCCCTTTCCTATGGTATAATGCAATTGGCTGCATTGTGTTAATTCTTTCGGCTTATTTGATCAATCCCCTCTTCGATAGAAAACCGATCAAATCCTAATAGGAACAAGAAGTTGTTTATCTTCAAACGCACCCGCACGAAAATTTCATAAAAACCATAGTCAATCTCTACCTTAAGGCTAAGTAGTTATACATAATGCTAAGTGAACTAGATAGCATTGCCTTAGATTTGAGATTTATTGGTGGATTTAGTCGAAAAGAAATAGCTCTTCGTCGATCAGAGAAGACTTTTAGAGAAGGCAATTTTGGGAAAATAATTATGCAGTATTTCGGAAATAATAGTTGTGTAATCCATAAGGTGGATGTCGCATAATTAATTATTTAATCAGAAATAGCCCACGGATGACACGGATTCAACAGATTTACACAGATATATTTTTGATTCATTAATTACGCGACACCCTCATAAGCGATGATGTTCTTTCTATTCTTCTAATTATCCGGCTTCTCTTGATTCCGGAAAATCTTTATTCAATCCAAGAAGAGTACGCTTATAATTGAAATATTGAAAATTCTCTTTGGATTTTGTCATCGCGAACAGAATATCATAGTATTAGATTTACTACAATCATTTGCGAAAATCACTCCACCTTCTTAATTCGAATATCGTCAAACCAAACTCTTCCACCATTGTTGCCCAAGCTCTGTAATGCAGCTTTAAGCAGAATCTTAGTTGTTCCTTTAGGAATGCTTATTGTCTTTTTAACTGGCACCCAATTTCTTGTACCTTTAATAAAGTTGTCTTGCAAAGTTGATGTAACGCCAACCATTTTGAGTTTGTTCCAGAATTGTATTTCTATGAATGGAGAATACTTAATTTTTTCTGTCTTGATCCATGCATCCAGTTCATATATCCAACCGGGTTGTAAACCGTCCACACGTTTGAACCAATTGTATATTATCATGTTGGGGGGATGATGATCGGAAATGGAAATAAAAATTGAACGATCTCCGCTGTGCGAAATTGAATTATCAACAGATAATTCAGCATGTTTTTTCGAGAGATTTAAATTGTTCGCAACCCACCCGACCGGGTTTTTTCCATCAGAAACAGTTTCAAATCCTTCATTTACAAGGCCATTAGTTGTTAAGCTTGTACAAGAAGTAAAAGTCAATAGTCCAAGTAAAAGCAAATTCGTTCGGATGAGTTTAAGGTTCATAGTCAATTCGACTTTTTATAGGTTCTTTTACAATTTGCAAATCAAAAGAAAAACCTCGCTCCTATGCCCGCATCAATACCGAAACCGGTTGAATTTACAAGCAAGAGTGTAGGGACAACTTCTATAAAAATATCCAGTGGTGTTGAACGAGGCAGCCATGCAATTCCTAAAACTCCCCGAACGCCAAAAGTACCATTGTATTCCGGACCGCTGTTTATTCTTCCACCAATTCCATAGAATAATGGAAATTCTCTGCTGGAACTAATCGCGTTAAAAGAATGCCATAGATAATCAACATGAATATGAGTGCGTGTTGCTCTATCGTAATTGGAATCGAATCCATTAAAGCGATAACCTTGCACAGACCAGCCAATCCCGAACGCAAGTGCATTTGTGTTTGATAACCATAACTTAGCGCTCAATCCGGTGGGTTCGCCAAATATTACTCCAAGCCCAAATTTTTTGCTTTGAGCTTGGGTAAAAGAAAGGGTTAAGAGTAGAAACATTGTTAGTGTAACAATTAATTTGCGTTTCATGTTTTTCACCATTTGTTAGTTTTTTTAAAAGAGGATAAACCAGAATGGCTTATCCTCTCAAGGAGTATGCGGCTTACAGAGGGGGTTATTTAAGTAGAACCATTTTCTTTATCGAAACGAACTCACCGGCTGTTAGCCTGTATAAATAAACTCCCGACGGCAAATTAACAGCATTGAACTTAACGACGTGAGAGCCTGCATTCATTGGTCCACTGAGTAATACGGCAACTTGCTGCCCAATAATATTATAGACTACCAAACTCACCTCTTCTTTGTTAGCTATAGAGAAAGAGATGTCAGTAGTTGGGTTAAACGGATTTGGGTAGTTTTGCTTCAGTGCATAAGCGGAAGGTAAATTATCTTTGTTATTATTTTCTACAGTAGTAACACTACCTGAGATTTGCTGTACTTGCACAGCAGTCAATTTCCCGCTTTGATCCTGTTCTGCCCAAACCATAATACTTTGCCCTGCTTGAATAGAAGTTGATTGAATAGGAATAAATGTAGAACTGATAAACACAGTATTACTATTAACAGTAAATGAAGGAACCGAAAGCTGAATATTTGCACTACTCGAAGCCGTGACAACTCCGTTGAACTGAACATGTTTCGGATCTTTTTCGATTTCGATCTTAACTGCAAGATTTTCGTTCAAGTTAGTCTTAATGTATTTTACTTCTACGAACAGATTTACTTCCAGGCTGTCAAATGTGATTGTTTTATCAAACTCATCATAGAAGACAGTGTTCTGGTCGGTAGTTAATGTTAATCCGGCAACAACTAAACTTGTTCCGGTTATAGATTCAATCTTGCCATAGACTTCAAATTCGTGAGCCGGATGAACTTTGATCAACTTAGCGGTTAAAACTCCGCTTGTGTTTAAAGAGCCTTTTACTTCAACATTCAATCCTACTGTTAAGCTCGCAAAAGTAATCACGCCGGTTCCATGCCCTACAACCAGAGTGGATGAATCGACTGCAAAAGTCTTACCCATAACACTAAGAGAAGTGAGCGTTAAGCTTTCAATGTCACCTTCAACTTTAACAGTAGGTCGCCAGAATTTTTTAGCTATAACCCTTAGAGCTAAGTACTGGTTTCCACTTTGATGAACGGCTTTAATCTTTACAATTTGACCAGCCTTCAATTCAGTTATTGTAATTACATTTCTGTTATCATCAAAAAATTCTGTGTTTTGATCTGTGACAAAAACCAATCCTTTAACAGTTATCGAAGTTTCGTTTACAACTTCAATCGCTCCGGTAAAATTCATTTCCTTATCAGTTTCTCTTACTTTAATTAGTGATGCTAAGTAAGTGGTCCCTTGCAAATATGCCTCAACGACGACGAATGTTCCCACTTTCAAATCGGCGAAGGAAAGGTTTTGCCTCATCTTATTGTAAATCTTGGTTTGGCTGTTAACATAAATTGTATATCCCCCCAAAGTGAAATTATCAGTATTCGTCGCTTCAATTATACCGGCAACTTCGAGCCGCTTTTCGGATTCATTATGCTTCAGTACAATTTTTATTGCTCTGTAACTATTGTCGCTTTGCAAGAGCGCTTTTACTTCAACAACATCTCCAATTTTTAACTCTGCAAAACTCAACAAGGTGCCTTCATGACTAAAAATTACAGTAGCAGAATCAACAGTAAAAGTTATTCCGTTCACAACGATGCTGCTGGATAGAACCGAGCTAATTGTTCCTTCAATTTCCAACTCCTTTTGTTCATAATCTTCATTTTCCACTTTGATATACATTGCCAGATAAGTTGAATCCTCCCGCAAAAATCCGCGTACACTAACTTCATCTCCTACTTTTAGATCGGTAAATAGGAGAAGTCCTTTTCTATGTGAGACAATAATTGTTGCAGAGTCAACAAAGAATTCAGTGTCTAGAACCTTTATTGAATTGCTTGTAATCACTTGTATCTTTCCTTCAAGCTCAATTTCTTGCCGTTTATTTTCCGGCTTAACAATAATTACAACGGCAGTTAACTGCCCCCCAATTGATTGAGTGGCTTTAACAAAAACGCTATCACCAACTTTCAAATCGGCAAAACTCAATTTTGTATTCATCTGCGTATAAATTATTGTATTGGCATCAACAAAAACTAGAGTACCATTTACCGTTAATGAATTTGAAGTAACAGCAGAGATTTTACCGCTTAGCTCGATATTTATCTTGGCAGTCATTAAATGAATTTCTGTTGCAACAAGACGACCTAACAAAGTTGATTTAGCTTCTATTTTAACCAAGCTGCCAACTTTTACACTATCAAAAGGTAAACTACTACTCATGTCGCCGGAAATTTTCGTCGAGGAATTCACAAATATTTCCAGAGAATTAACGGTAAGGCTTGAATCGGTTTTTACTTGAACAGAGCCGGTTAGCTTAATCTCTCCATCAGCTTTAAGCTGGAGAGGATTTATAAACAATAGAGAAACTATCAGAAGAGTAACTGCGCTTCTGATATTTCCTCTCATCGTGTAAAATAATTTTTCCATTGCGATATCTCCTAAGATATTTTTATTTCGTTTGAAATGTTTATTTACATTTAAGATAGGAACCGGAGTTTCCGGTTCCCTTACTATTTACTTAATTCATGTTTGCTAAGATCATAATCTGCGAAGCGGCATTTACTTGCGCGCTGGATGCGCCTACTAAAGTTGTTTGAGTTGTGGACTTCACAGAATTAAAGAATGCAACGTAAGCGTTGATTATTAGATCAAGAGAAATTGATCCGACAATTGAAGCGTTCAAAACTGTTTTAGCCGATACTGCTCCGTTTATACTTGTATCAATAGTTTCAATTGATGTTGAGTAAGATGATAGCGCAAGTTTTAGCTGAGATTTTACTGTAGAACGGTATTGAACAAATGCATCTGCCATCTGCTCAAAACTTGCCGAAGCTTTTAGTGAGTTATAAAGCGAAGCTCCTGCTGAGACTACTGCGTTTACCTGCGCATCTGTTGCACCGGCAGCCTGAAACTGCTGCTTCATTGCAACGCTAAGAACAAAAGCATATCTCTTATAATATGATTGTAGAACGGCTAACCTTCCGTTTGCATTCATATTTACCGATGCATTAACAAAAGTTGTAGCACCTATTCTTATCAATTCTGCGTAGACTGTCGAGTTAACAGTGCTGTTAGCAAAGACAAAAGATTCATATTCATTTATATCATTTTCAGTCTCTGCTTCAGAATCCGAAGAATTATATAGTGCGGCATCTAATCTCGCTTTTGCTTCAGCTCTCGCATGCATCATCGCTTGTATTTGACTGCTTGTTAGTCCAAAGTAGGAATTACCCGACGCATTAACATAAGTTTGTGATTGGGCTTCCAATGCTTTAATAAACTCAGCCTCTGCACTTGCATTCCCATTGATATGCAGAGCAGCTTGTGCATTCAATAATATCTTAAGATCCGTCGCATCGATGTAGTTGGCTTTACCTTGAGCGACCAGCTTAATGTACAGATTGCTTTCGGTTGTCGATTCAACTGTTAGCGGTGGAGAATAGACAGTAACGCCTGTTTCCACTTTTGAAGAAACAATTGCTTTTAATTCAGCTGCACCTTGAGTTGCAACGACAACAAGGTTTTCTGCCCCGTTAAGATTTGTTTCAACGACAAATTTGCCGCTTACATCTGTTTGTACAGTTTGTGTAGAAACTGTTTTTAGTGAACCGTCTGCTTGCACTTGAGCGAGTACTACAGCAGCACCTTGAATTGATGAGAATGTTGTCTCGGTATCCCCGGATTTACTCATAGCTTTCGCCATTCCGTTTCCGGATGAAATGCGACCGGCTACTTTAGCCGTACTGCCGCCGGAATTCACCGGATTATCTTCATTCGAACAAGCAGTGAAAATGAATGAAGCTGATACTAGTAAGGCGAAGAATAACCTGACCTTGTGTTTTTTTGTAGTGCGCATTTTATTACTCCTTTATTTTTATAATACATTAGTTTTTTAAAGCCGTCATTTAACTCTATATGGAATTCCCCAAGTTTTAACTTCAACTGCTGTGTCTGTATCATACACTACAGCTCTTGGGAAAGCATTGATTACCGCGTGCATTCTTGCCGCATGCGAACTTGTCGTCCATTTCCTTTCGTAAACCTTTCTGTAATAAGAACCTTCTTGCTGACTTGAAACAAAATCAAACTTCCCCTTGTTCTTTACGTTACCATTCATCTCCGCTCCATAAGTAACGCTTAGGAAATCGGGATCAGAAGAAGTACCGAGAACTTCTACAGTAAGTTTTACAGCCTGATTCTTTTTATACCATGTTAAAAGATTTTTCCAACCATGTCCGTGCCTTCCTAATCCAATTTCAAAACCATGATTATCATCATCCTCTTCGTCATTATCATCAACCTTTTCTTTTCCAGCTTTGAAGAAGTAGGCATTCGGATCATCGATAACAAGCTCGGTCCCATCTTGCGATGTCAATATGAGTCTTGCTATTTGAATAGCATTCCCATTCGTTCCTCCATTAGGAAGGGAGACCGCTTCAACTTTCCAATCGTTTTCATCATTTCCGGTGTTGTCTACTTTTTTGTACTGGATAATTCTTGTAATTACTGTTGTGAAAGTCTTTTCAATTGTGGTATCAACTGTTTGGCGAATCCCAATAGTAGGACGCTCAAATGATCCTTGTATTATTAAACGACCTTCATATTTTTGCGTCAATGTGCCGGTAGCAGTTGTACTATCTTTTTGGAGAGTCAAGTTCTTCTCAACAAGATTCATTTTCTGTCCAATTTTGATTGGATACATTTCCTTGCCAAGAGTACCTGCAAGTGCCATAGCTTGCTCTTCATTGTAATTTGGAGTAAACGAATTAACTGAAGGACTGTTTTCTGCAACCTTCATGAATTTTTGTGTTTCGCCACTGTTTGCGGATTGCGGTTCATTGCTGTCAAATGGATTATCACAACCCGTAACAAGTACTGCAACTAGTAATGTAAAAGCGAACAATAATTTCAAAGCCGCATGCTGTTTCATGGCAGCTCCTTTCTTTTTTGTTAATGAAATGTTTATTCGATTCTTCACTGCACTGTCTTTTATTTTCATTTTGGTTTCTCCTTCTAAATTCTACGGCTAAAATAATTTCTAGTCAGAAGGTTGTATGCAGTAGTAATCATGCATAGGATGTGGTTGATTTTACGACAGCGATTATTGGCTGTTTTTTCACATTTTTTGTCCGAATCTTCAAATTCCTTGTGACGTTTATCAACCAATAGCAGAAATGGTTTTTCTCCTCTTGTCGTTCCCGTGTTTTTTTTGACTAGACTGAAATTCATTGTTTCCACAAATCTTGCATCAGTTGCATTTTATTCTTTGCTTTTTATGTGAAGCCTTATTGGATATGAACAAACAATCCCGCCGCAGCGGGATTGTTAAGTTGTGTAGTTGCATCAAAAAAGTTCTACTTGAGCTTTGAAGTTGATAATAATTTCTTGTTGCTTCTTATAGCCAAAACTATGACAGCAATTATAATCAGCGCAACAATTATGTATCCCCAGTAAGCATAAGACGGAGTAACTTCGTTCTTCCACTCTTCAACTTTAGAATCAATAAGTTCAATTTCATTTTGAGTTAACAATCTATTTTCCAAAAGAATTGGAAACCAATCATTCTCTATAGTTTTATGATAAACACTATCTGCAAAAGTTTTATAGTTATCTAATGCTTCGTCTCCTGCCTTACTGTCGATGCTGTTAATTTCATCATCAATATAGCCGATCAGATTATTTACAAATTGGTTTGCATTGCCGAAAGGAATCAGTTTTATATTCTTAGCTAGAAATTGATTGCTAACACTTCTCCAGATTTCATTATTAATCTGATCATTCCACCCTACAAACAATGAGTCGATTTGGGCAATCTCCAGTTTTTTATCCTTCTTATTTAGATAAACATCGCTAAGCTTTGGTCCAATTTGCTTCCATACTTTAGATAAATCAGCGTGCTGATTTTTCATCCGGCTGAAGTCATCGGCTGTCATTTGGGTTATTTTGGCAAACTGAATGTTATCTTGAATTGTACGTTTGATATTATAGAATAGATTACCCTTATTAACCTTTGTGATAATTGCTTTTCTATCTTTTTGAGAATTGCTACCTGAGGATTTACCAAATTCTACCAGCAGACTATCAACCAGATCACGAACAAGAAGATCCCGCTCCTTAATACTTCCGCTTAACTTTGCAACCATTTTTTTAAGGTCTGCGATAGTTGCCTCTCCTTTTTCTACTTGAATTTTCAACCGCTCAACTTGTGCCATGAGTTTTTCATTCTGTAGGTTCAGTTGATCAACTTGAGTTTCCAGTTCCCCGACACGAGAGGTCAAAGTTGTAATTTGCCTTAGATCAGCGTTCTTATATTCAAGAGCTTTTTCAATCTTCTCAAAAGTTGATTCATAATTTTCGGGGTACAATGCTTTGTCGAATATTTTCTTATAATCGATGTAATCATTCTTAAGAGTGTTAATGCGCTCACTTATACTTCCGCACTCTTCAACAGAGGCAGCGTTTTTAATCGACTCTTCGATCTGGCTGCACTGCTTTTTAAAGTTCTGAAGCGTTTCATAATCAGATTGAGAAATCGCTTGAGAACTAAAATATAACAGGAGCGATAGCGTTAAATATATAATCGTTTTCATTTTATCCTCGCAATTTCTGATCCGTAAATCAAATATTTTGTTGATCCGTCAATTAATTCAATGCCGTTTGGTTTCTGATTGAAGACCGGCATTTTGAGTGTAAGTGAATCAGATAAGTTTAATTTTTCTTCTAATTTCATTCCCCCTTCAACACAATTAAACATGTAAACATTTTTAAATCCTTCGCCGGTGAAATAATAATATCCGGCTTTATCGCGTATCACTCTTATTTCTTTGCCGGCATAAGCACTAGAGTCGCTGAACTCTTCATAAAAGATTGGCTTTATATTTATATCAAAAGTATGCCTTGCTTCCGATACAAATCCATTGAGATTTACTTTAAGCACTGTTTCCACAGGCCACGAAAAATCTGCCGGTTGAAGAACAATAGTTGAACAGCCGGACGTAAGTAATATTGTACCAACCAAAATGAATACTTTCATATTTAGCCTCTTCAGTTTAGTTTCTATTAGTTGCTTATTTGTTTTGTAAAAACGTTAGCTGAAACTTTAGCCTCTTCTGAAAAGAGAGTCAGCTTCATTTGTTGGTAGTAAATTTATGATCGCAATGGTTACTTGTATGCAGTATATTCGGGATAACGTGTGTGGTAGGTATTACGACATAGAGCAAAGATGAAAGTTATTTACTCACGTTACGCATATATTCAAATAACTTCGCCACTAGGACACCAAGGCACTAAGAACTTTTGAATAAGCAAGTGAATTTTGATTTTTTCCTTTGTGCCTTAGAGGCTTTGTGGCAAAAACTATTTCGTGCGTAACATAAGTTATTTAGATAAGTATTTGTCTATAATCTTGTGAAGCTGTTCCATATTGTATGGCTTAGGAAGATAATCATCAAACCCTTTGCTTAGATAAAATTCTCTATCTCCATTCAAAGCATATGCTGTAATAGCAATGATTTTGCACTGCTTAAAATCTGTTATTTCTCTAATTCTTTCTAGAATCTCTGCACCGGAAGAATCAGATCCCAAGTTTATATCTAAGAATATGAGATGATATATTGTTTTTGAGATTAACTCTAAAAATATTTCTGTGTCTTTTACAGTTGTTACACTTTCCGGATTACTGAAATATTTCCGGAATATCTTCCTTGTTAAATCATCATCCTCTAAATAAATAATCCGATGATCCTCTGAAGGCATTATTATACCGCTCGAATTCATTTTTCATATACTACTTTCCACCTTTTGCGGGCTTATGTTTTCAGTATCCACTGAAGTTGGAAATCTCGCTGTAAAAGTCGTGCCTTCGTTCTCAACACTCTCAACAGTTATACTTCCGTTCAGTTTTTCAACGAACTTTTGGGTGATTGATAGTCCAAGTCCTGTCCCCTGGTAATTACGACCCAGGCCTTCACTTACTTGCACGAATTCTTGAAATATTTGTCCCAAATGTTTTTCAGGTATCCCGATACCACTATCGCAAACTTTAATAATTACCTCTTCATCCCAGCTCTTTTGATTTATGCCAATTTTACATGTAACAGTTATTCCACCTACATCGGTAAATTTGAGTGCGTTATTAATCAGATTGTGCAGTATTTCACGAAACAGCCGCTCATCAGTTCTTATTAATATCTCGGGCTTTTCAAAAAACATTTCCATAAACAAGTTTTTTTTCTCTACTGCTTTTTCATATAGTTTTTTTATTTCGAACAAAATCACATGCACATCCAGCACTTCATAATTCAGATCAAGCTTTTCCGCTTCAATCCGGCTCATATCTAAAATTAGATTCAGAGTGTTTAGTAATCTTCGCCCACTTTCCATTATTGTTTCTGCAAGCCGCACTTCTTCAGGATCGGATAATTCACTCACAAGATATTCTGCACCTCCAAGAATTCCGATCATAGGAGTTCTAAGTTCATGGCTCATGTTTGCGAGGAAATTCGATTTTAGCCGGTTGCTTTCTTCAGCTTTTTCTTTTGCTTTAATTAATTCATCCTCTGCGGTTTTCTTTTCAGTTACATCCGAAATCACTCCCCGTATGCCAACAATTTTATTACCGGATAATATTGGTGCACGAGAAACTCTTACCCATTTTGAATCTCCGCCTTTTGTAAACAATTTCAATTCAATAGGACTTTTATCTTCCCCTATTGACTGTTCAATATGTTCTTTCACAACCAACAACCTTTCATCGGTTATAAAAGCATCAAAATTTTTCCCAATAATCTCTTCGGGTTTATATCCCAGAAGTCCTTCAATAGCAGGACTCATATACTGTATCACACCGGTCAGGTCAATTGAAAATATAATGTCGTGAATGTTTTCCACCAGTTCTCTATATTTTTCTTCACTTTCCAGAATTTTAAGTTCAGCAGCTATTCGTTTGCTCTTCTCCTCTTTTTCTTTAAGTGCTCTCTTTATTGTGGGAATAATTTTTGACATTCGTTCTTTAAGAACATAATCGGTAGCACCTTTTTTCATCGCTTCGATAGCCCGCTCTTCCCCAATGTGTCCGGAAAGAAAAACAAAAGGGGTGTCCGGTTGAATTCTTAATGCCATATCGAGAGCATCTAAGCCATTAAACCCCGGCAAAGCAAAGTCGGAAAGTATTATGTCGAATTTATTTTTTACTAATTCATTTTTGTAGTCATCTTTGTTTTTTACAAGCAATATCTCGCAATCGCTAAATTCATCAGTGATTATTTCCTTAATCAGACCGGCATCATCAGTATCATCTTCCAGATGTAGTAGTTTTAGAGACCGCTCCATATAGTCCATCCTTTCTAAGCTTATTTTACTTTCCCGATGCTATCCAGCGGAGATTCATTCAATACAGCCCAGAATAGTCCAATTTGCTTTATAGCGTTCATAAATTCACTGAAATCTACCGGTTTAACTACATAAGCATTGGCTCCGAGTTTATACGCTTTTTCCAAATCCGGTTCTTCGCGAGATGAAGTGAGCATTACAATAGGGATATTGGATAATTGTTCATCTTTTTTAACTTCTTTGAGTACATCCAAACCACTGAGCTTTGGCAGTTTTATATCCAGCAGTACTACAGCCGGATTACCTGCTAACCTAAGTTTGTATTGACCGTTGCGCTTGAGGTAATCCAATGCATTTTTTCCATCATAAACTACAGTTACCTCATTAGCCAGATTAAATTCTTCCAACGCTGCAAGTGTCAGTTCAACGTCGTGAGGATCGTCTTCAACTAACAATATTCTTTTTAGTTTTTCCAATTCAGCTTTCCTCAATAGGTTTTAAAGTGAAATAAAATGCTGCCCCTTCATTCTCTTTTCCTTCTGCGCAAACTTCTCCTCCATGTTTGGTTATGATTCGCTTTACATTTGCCAGCCCAATTCCAATTCCTTCAAACTCGTAATTAGAATGAAGTCTTTGAAATACGCAGAAAAGTTTATCCAGGTATGCATCGTCAAATCCAACACCATTGTCCTTAATACAAATTAGGTGATAGCCCGTTTCTAATTTTTTACTGGTAATTTCAATTCTTGCCGGATCTCTGAACTGAGTATATTTTAAGGCGTTCGATAATAAATTGATAAACACTTGACGGATTAATACCGGATCAGCTTCTGCTTCCGGGAGTTCATCTATTTTCCAAATAATATTCCGGTGATAAATTTCTTCTTCGAATTCTTCCATAGACTCGTCCAGAATATCATTCAGTTTAATTCTACTTGTTTTAAGAGAAGTTCTGCCAAGTCGTGAAAAAGCCAATAATTCATCAATTAAATTCCCCATCTTTTTAACTGACTTCTCAATAATGCTGAAATATCTTAGAGATTTTTCGTCAAGCGTTTGAGTTGTTTGTTTGTTCAGCAAATCTATATACCCGGCAATATGTCTAAGAGGAGCTCTAAGATCGTGCGAAACAGAATAGCTGAAAGATTCCAATTCTTGGTTTGATTCTCTCAGTTTTAATTCCGCCGCTTTATTTTTCACTATCTCGTTTTGAAGTTTAGCAGTGAGTTGTTCTGATTTATAGTTCTCTTCTTGTAGGTCTTCCAGTATGTTCAGCATACCTTTTTGCATTTCATCAAGCCACTTTTTCTCGACTGTAAAATCTTCCAGTATGTTTATCAGAGCAGTGTAGGTTAATTCCGGTTCACTCTTAATACTTTTTGTTTCCAGACTGTTTGTATCCCAATTTGAATAGCGCCCATTGGCTAAATCTTTCAGTATGGAATGATAATTAGTATGCTGTTCTAGGGATTCCATTAAAACTCCACATCATCTTTTTCCAGCTTTTCAAGTTTTGCTTTTAATTCACTTACAGTTTTTTTCAACTCGATCATTTTCAGTTCCCGACCAATAGTTAGCTTTTGGAATCGCTCTAATTCTGCTAATCTCTCCAATTCCCTTGCTCTTTGTTCAGCCAATTCTTCCTCTGCTTTCTTTTGTTCGATTCTCTTTTTCCTCTCAGTAATATCAATTATGCTGGCTAATGTTTGCGTGCCTTCTTCACTGCCAATTGGGTTCAATCCAATTTCTACCGGAATTTTTACTCCATCTTTTCTCAACCCGAACAATTCCGTTCCCGCACCCATTGAACGTGCAGTTGGATTGACAAAATAATTTGAAAGGTATTCTGCGTGGTTTGTTTTATAAGGAGTAGGTATTAAGATTTCTACATATTCCCCGATCAACTCTGTACGGGTGTATCCAAACAACCGCTCAGTTTCCGCGTTTACCAAAATAATTTTTCCATCCTTGCCAACAACTACAATTGCATTAGGAGTTGCTTCTACTACTCTTCTAAATTTTTCTTCGGCTCTTTTTCTTTCAGTGATGTCTATAATGCTGCAAAGAATAAAAGTTCCTTTCTCACTTTGAATTGGATTAAGCCCGATTTCTACCGGAATTTCAATGCCATCTTTCCTTTTGCCATACAAATCGCGCCTTGTGCTCATGGCTCTTGTAGCGGGGTGTTTGAAAAAACTTTCCATGTATTTGGAATGGTTTTCAGTATATCTTGCCGGGACTAACAATTCGACGGAATTGTTAATCAATTCTTTTCTATTGTATCCGAACAACTTTTCTGTTTGTGTATTAACAAGAACAATAGAGCCGGTAGAGTCAACCAAAACAATTGCGTTCGGAGCTGATTCTACTATACGACGAAATATATCTTCCCCTAGATTATCGCTTGAATGATTTTGGATGGACTCAGCTTCACGGATATTCCTACTCTCGTATTTCATTCCTTATGCTTTCGTAAATACTCGAAACTATCCGACAGTGTTTAATTATCGCTATATACTATCAAACAAATCGTTTCCGTAATTAGTTGCTTAACAACATTTCTCAGCTCCATCGAAGACTACAGCGAATATACTTTTTTGACTTTTCGCAAATCTCAAGCGCTAAGCAACAAAAAACTGTGGTGAATTTGTTTGGATGATGCGAAATAAATTGCGTTTAGCTTGCAGCAATTCTTTGCAAAATTTTGTGGTGTATTTTACTACACAGAGTCCGCAATAACCTTCTTTCTAAACGAGTTGATTTTCGACAGCATACTTGATTAATGCCGCCGTAGAGGTAATATTTAGTTTTTCTTGAATTCTGGATTTATAAGAAGCAACTGTGTTTACACTTAAATTTAGTTGTTCGGCAATGGTTGTTAATTTGTTGCCCTGAGCAATTAGTCTTAATACTTCAAATTCTCTGTCGGATAATTTTTCGTACGGCAGTTTATTAATAGAATCAATTCCACCCAACAGTATTTCCTCCATCACTTCTTGTTTCAAATACTTGCCACCTTTCATAATTTTTTTAATAGCTATAACAATTTCGCTTGGATCCGCATTCTTACTTAAGTAGCCGTCGGCTCCAATTGTAATCGCTCGATGCCCAAATTTTTCATCAGGATAAATACTAAAGATTAATATTTTCACTGATGGGTATTGAGCCTTAATATCTTTCACGTAATCCAATCCGCTTCTATCTGGCAACGAAACATCAAGCGTAATCAAATCCGGGTTGCTTTCTTTCAGTAGTTTCTGAAGCTCTGCAATGCTTGCCGCTTCGCCCACAACATGAAAGTCTTCATGCATCGAAAATATTTTTTTAAGACCTTCTCGTACAACTTTATGATCATCTGTTATAATGATATTCATTCGGAGTTCTCTTTTCTAGGTGTTTCTTTTAATGGTATTGAAGCCTTGATTAATGTTCCTGTTCCTATTGTACTTGTGATGGCGAAAGTACCGTTAAGGTATATCGCTCGTTCTTTCATGCCAAGTATGCCAAATGTTTTTAACTGCCGGGGATATTTATCATCAAATCCAACTCCATTATCCTCAATGGTTATTTCAATCCACTCATTATTTTTTGCGAAATTTATTTTAATTTCTGTTGCTTTTGAGTGACGCATAGCATTCGTCAATGACTCTTGAATAATCCTGTACAATGCAATACTTTTTTCTTCACTAAGACTTATATCATCAGCGTAACTTGTGATGGTACATTTGATATTACTAACCCTTTGGAATTCCTTACAGTATTCTTTTATAGCATGAACCAGACCAAGATGCTCAAGAACATAAGAACGAAGTCCTTCCGAAATATCTCTAACAGACTGAATTCCCTTATCAACCATTTTTTTAACTTCGTTTAATTCGCTAATTATTCGTTGACCGCTTATCTCTTCCTTCTTCTGCTCAATTGTGTCGCGCAAATACAACACATTCAAATTAATACCGGTAAAAAGCTGCCCAAGCTCATCATGTACTTCACGCGCAAGATGATGCCGTTCAGTTTCTCTGGCATATTGTAGCTGGGCTGCAAGTTGTCTCAGTTCCGATTCCGAGCTTCGCAATTGCAGTTCTGTTTTTCTAAGTTGTTCTATGCTAAGTGATTTTGTAAGTGAAATGGAAGCATTATTTGCCAATGCTTTTACATGACTTAGATCGCTAAGATTATAACTATTCCCATTTTTTTTGTTATGCGCTTCAAAAAATCCCAGTAGTTCCCCTCTGGAGCCAAACAAAGGGACTGATATAACCTGTGCTATTGAATATTTAGCTTTGAGTTCATGATGAATTAACGGATCATTTTCAGCATTGTTAGTTATATAACCCTCTTTTCTGTTTCTAAATTGATTGCAAAGATTGCATTCCAGTTCCCACGTTAATTTTGAGTACTCCCAATGATCTTGATTGAAGTAACGTTTTGTTAAGAATCTATCTCCATTTATAATTGCGGCAAATCCGCTTTCAGAATCAACCAGTTTAATAGATTCAATAACAAGCGAATCCAGTATTTGGTCTATCTCTAAGGAGGAATATAATTTCTCACTTATTCGTAAAAGTGAATTAATTGTCTCCTCATACTTCTTCCGGTCATTAATATCGTAACACGAACCAAGATAACCGGCAAAATTATTTTTCACATCGAAATAGGGCATACCTACAACAACCATCCACCTATATTCACTTTGAGCGTTTTTCAGTCTGTATTCAATAGTATAATCTTTCATTTGCGCAAAAGAATCATAATATGTGCTCAAAACTCTGTCTCTATCTTCTGGATGAATATTTGCTGCCCAGCCTTCTCCAAGTTCTGCTTCGATTGTTCTGCCGGTATATTTAAGCCACGCCTCATTAAAATAATTACACTTACCATCTGTTCCGGAAAGCCAAACCGGTGTTGGGAATCCATTGAGCAGTTTCAAATAAAAATCACGTGAATTTTTTATCTCCTCCTCATTCCTTTTTCTCTCTGTTAAATCATGAGTCACAGTTAGGAAACCATATATTTCATTTTCATTGTCGCTTAAAGCTGAGATTACAGTATTAGCATAAAACTTAGTGCCATCTTTTTTAACTCTCCACCCATCATCCTCATAACTTCCATTCTCCGCAGCAAATTTCAACGATCTTTCCGGCTTGTCAGAGTCCCTATCTTCATCCAAATAAAACAAGGAAAAATGTTTACCCATAATCTCGTTTACTTGATACCCCTTTATTAATTCAGATCCATAATTCCAGCTGGTAATATTTCCCTTAACATCAAGAGTATAAATTGAGTAACCTTCCACGCCTTTAATAAGCTCATTAAAACGATTCTCCGATTTTAAGCGTTCTATTTCCGTATTATATATTTGCTTATAATTTGATAGGATGCTCTTTCGCCAGATTAAGAATAAAATGAACCCAAATAATAAATCCGCAGAGACAATACCCATAATCACCAGTTTAGCCAGATCATTTACCGGCGCATAAAATTCAGACTGATTTATTTTTGTTATTAAAGTCCATGTAGTAGCCGGTACGTTCTGAATAAGAGCAATCACTTCATTATTCTTATAATCTATTCCTTCAACAAATCCTTTTCTAGCTTTAACTCCCAACAAGGCTTTTCTATTATCGTCTAATTTTTCACTTCCTCCAGCAGACTTAGGTTTGTTCAGATATATAATTCTTTCTTTGAAAGGTTTTACCAGAAGCAATTCAAGAGTTGTTGATTTAGCGATATTAAGCATCAGAATTGGATCAAATATTTTCGCGGGTTTAACAGAAAGTATTAAGACACTAGCGGCACGTTTTTGAGCATTATCGCTGCTACTTAATGGCACATAGAACTTTACATTCTCAGCTGTTTCGTTTTTTTCATCAGAGTCCGAGAATATAATCGAATTAGAGATAGAACATTTCTTACTTAAGAGCGAATCATTAACATCAATTTTCAACGAGGAGGGATCACTTCTATAAACAACACTCGATGATGAATTAACTAAAATAATGTCATCATATTCATAAAGTTTTTTTAATGAGCCGAACCACTCTTTTAATTCGAACAAATAGTTTTGCGAGGTACCGAGCTTTTCAAGTTTAGAAATTAATGGCGAGTTGGCTCTAATTAATTCCAAATGATTATATCTTCTGTTTAGCCAGTCGATAATTTGAAATTTCTTAAAGCCCGAAATCGAGGATAAGTACTCAAACCGATCCTCAATTATTTTTTCTTTTTGGTAATTGTAATAAGAGAATCCAACTATGCATAAAATTACGCTAACACTTATAAAGAGAGTTGTTATTATTGCAAGAGGCTTCTTTAAGAAGTTATAACGATAATTTTTTACTAATTCTCTCATCGTTTTTATCTTTCATGTTCCGAATGTAATATAGCATATTTAAGATTGTTTAGCTCATTCCACTAAATTTTTCCTATTCAAGACTAAATCCGAATTAAAATGTGTGTGAAAAACGAATGAAGTTTTTCGTAAAGTCTTGGTTAATTTCCATTCTTCATTCAAGCTGTGATGTACTGTTCAGACGATTGTAGTTGGTGTATTTGAAAATGACTTTGTCACAAAAAGGTCAATTTTTAAAATCCTTTATACTCATTTTGAAATGCGTAATATTTAATTTTAAGTACAAATCTCTAATTCTGCTTTCCTAAACAGAAAGAAGTTCATTTCGCATGAATCAATTTCTTTGTAATATTGACTAGAGTTTTAATGAAAACACTTAACTATTTAGGTCGGGATTTTTGAAAATCTACTTGGCAAAAATTCTCTTGGTATTTTTATTAACCGTTTTTAATTCAGTGGTTACATCACAGAGTAATATAGTTCCATTAGATGGAAAACCTATCATTCTCAAAAATTGGTTTATCGCCAAAGACTCTCTTCCAGAAGAGGATCTGAAAATTCCCCGGGAAGAATTATGGACTCACCTCAGTAGCAACTCTGTGTCTGATTCCGGTAATTGGCTCATTAAAACAGAACTTGTTATTCCAGATTCTGTTAGCAACGAAATTATAC
>CAZEDR010000014.1:0-8210 GCA_964510975.1 uncultured Melioribacter sp.
CGGATGACACAGATTTAACTGATTTTCGCAGATTATTTATTTGAAAAATTACTTTAAAGACAACCTCACGAAGAATCTTGAATACTAACTTCCAAACAATAATTATGCAATTCAAAGAACAATTCCTCAGAAAACTTTTATCTGCAAAAAAACTAGTATTCTTTACCGGAGCGGGAATTTCTGCAGAAAGCGGAATTGCAACTTTCCGCGGTGCCGATGGAATCTGGAATAAAATGAAACCGGAAGAGTTGGCAAGCTTTGGCGCTTTTATGAAAAACCCGAATTTGGTTTGGGAATGGTATCAACAAAGAAGAGATATTTTGCACAAGGTTGAACCTAATGCCGGACATAAAGCGATTGCAGAACTTGAAAATTATTACGAAGTAACGGTTGTTACTCAGAATGTGGACAATCTTCACAAGCGTGCCGGTTCAACTACTATTTATGAACTCCATGGAAACATCGAAAGAAATTTTTGTATTGATTGCCGCACATTTGTTCCCGAAAGTCATTTCGTCGGAAACGAAGTTCCAACTTGCGAAAAATGCGGCGGGTTAATTCGTCCGGATGTTGTTTGGTTTGGAGAAAATCTTCCGCAAGATCAATTTGGCGCTGGAGAAATTGCTGCTGAATGGAGCGACATTTGTTTTGTAGTTGGAACAAGCGCTGTAGTTTATCCGGCTGCTTATATTCCGCAAAGTGCAAAGAAAGCCGGCGCTTATTTAGTTGAAATAAATATCGAGCCGACAGAGCTAAGCCGATTTGTTAATTCCTCAATATTTGGTAAAGCCGGAGAAATTCTTCCACAGATTCTTGATCTTGTGAGAGCAAACAACAAGTAGTTTTTCCTCTGTACATTTCTAAGATAATCAAGAGAAACAATATTATCTTTGAATCAATAATTCACTTGTTATTCCGGTTCAGAGTTAATGCTAAAAACTTTCTCGTTACTGCTTCTCTTCATATCAACAAATCTCTTCTCACAAATAAATACAGAGACAAAAAAGACATTAGATTCTCTTCAAGGCGCTTTCAGTAAGCAGATCAATCAAAAAGACAGCGTTAATGCTTGTTCAACTTCGTATGAAATTGCAAAGCTATATGACAACAACAGCGAACAAGCTAAATGCATTGTTGAGTTAAGGAAATCTTTATCGCTTGCTAAAGCTATTAAAGACTATATGATGATTGGGCGGGTTTCAAATTATCTAGCTTCAATATACAGCGAAAAGGGAAGCCGCGATGAAGCTATAAAACTTTACAATCAATCTTATCTGGCTTTTGAGAAACAAGACGCTAAACCCAAAATGGCAGCAGTCTTGATGAATATTGGAACCGAATATGTTTCGCTGGGAAATTTCAAGAAAGCAATTGAACTTGAATTGAAAGCCATTGATTTGAAAGTGCAATCCAAAGACAGCACAAACATTGCCTATTATTACTTATCCTTAGCGGAACTGTACTTCTCGGTTAAAGATTTTCCGAAATGGGAGGAGTATTTATTATTTGCTGAAAAACTTTCCAAAAACGCAAAACTGACATCAGTAAGTACTCAAATACAAATTTTAAATGAACTGGGTGAATACCACCGAAGAAAAGGTGAAATCTCTAAAGCAATTAACAGCTTCAAAGAAATGTACAACCTTAGCAAAAAAGAAGAATACGAAAATGGAATGGCGGTTGCATTGAGCAATCTTGTTCCAATATACATTAGCAAAGGTGATTTTAGAAACGCAACAGAAGCTTCGGGCAAATCGTTAGAATTAGCACGCGCGGGTAATAAAGTTTCGAGTATTATCTACAACTTGATCCAATTAGGTACTCTCAACAGAAATTTAGGCAAGAATGTTGAAGCTCAGAAGTATTTACTGGAAGGATTAAATCTTGCCGGAAAACATGGCTCTGCAGAAAAACGAATAATGGCATTAGAGGAATTGTACAGAGTCAATAAAAATTTAGGCAATTCTTCTTCGGCGTTAAATTATTATGAAATGTACACAGCCGGTCGCGATTCAATTCTTGATCTCGAAACAAAAAAAGAAATAGCAGAAATAGGCACCAAGTACGAAACGGAGAAAAAGGAATCGAAAATACTAATTCTTAATAAACAGAACGAGCTTCACAAGAATGAGCTTTCCCGCCAGCGTATTTTGATAATTGGAGTTATATCAGTTACACTTTTATTAGCTGCGGTTGGTTTTTTAATTTACAACAACAAGAAAACAAAAGCCGAGCTGCTTACAGTTCAAGCTGAGCATAAAATGCTTCGCTCTCAAATGAATCCGCATTTCATTTTCAATTCACTTATGGCTATCCAGAATTTTCTTTTTAAAAACGATGCCGCAAAAACCGCAGATTATCTTTCTGATTTTGCTTCTCTAACGAGGATGATTTTGGCAAGCTCCCGAAGTGATAAAATAAGCATAGAAGATGAGATTAAGATTAGCGAGAATTATCTAAGACTGCAAAAGCTTCGCTTCAACAACAAGTTTGAATATGATATTCGTGTAAGCGAAGATATAGATAGAAAGCAAACATTTATTCCTCCAATGTTAATACAGCCATTCATCGAAAACGCTGTTGAACATGGTGTTCGTCCGCTGGAAGGAAACGAAGGGAAAATTCAAGTCTCGTTTGAGAAGAATGCAGAAGGTCTAATTGTTTCTATTACAGACAACGGGAACGGAATTTCCAAATCTCAAGATGACAAGCGGGGCGAGCATGTTTCTTATGCAACTACGATTACGAAGGAAAGAATCAGCACAATAGAGAAGATTTACAAATCCAAAATCAAAATGGAGATTTTAGATTTAGGCAGCAAGCAAGGCACTTTGGTAAAATTTGAGTTTCCGGATTCACTAATCAAGATGGATAAGAATTAACATGATCAAAGCAATAATTGTTGATGACGAACCAAGTTCACGCGAAGCTGTTTCAACGATACTGGAAAGTAATTTTCAAAGTATTAAAGTTTTGGCTCATGCCGATTCCGTTAAAACCGGAATTGAAGTAATTAAAAAGAATAAACCGGAATTACTTTTTCTAGATATTGATTTGCCGGACGGAACCAGCTTTGATATTCTCCGAGCAATAGATTACTCCAAAATGAAAGTGATATTTATTACCGCTTTCCATGATTACGCAATACAGGCAATTAAATTCAGCGCATTCGATTACATCATGAAACCGCTAAAAGCCAGCGAGTTGATTTCTACCGTTAACCGTGTTATCGAAGAAACACTTGAAACAAATTACACCGATAAGTTCGACGCAATTTTTTCCAATTTCAATTCAGCCCATCCTGAATTGAAAAAAATAGTATTGAAAACTTCAGACAAGATTCATGTAGTTAACATCAACGACATTATCCACTGCCGGGCGGATAATACCTATACAACATTTTTTCTATTGAACGGAAAGAAGATTATCGTTTCTAAGCCAATTAAGAAGTATGAAGAAATGCTTTCCGAACATGGATTTATGCGTGTACACCAGTCTCATCTAGTCAATCTCAATTACATTCAGCATCTTAATAAACAAGAAGGGGGTATTTTGGTAATGAGCGATAACTCGCAAATACCGGTTTCAAATCTGCAAAAACAAACTTTAATAAAATATTTTGAGTCGCTTTAGCTTTTCGCAGAACTAAATTCTGTTTCAGACACACCAAATTCAAACCCAACTTGTACGGATTCTAATCCATCCAAATTTTAATTCTACATAGAATTAATTTTCTTGCAGAAAAATCTTACTAAACAAAGGAGTAAAAATGAAAAACACTATTCTTTCTATCGTTGCAATTCTCTTCTTAGCGGTTGGTATCTCCAGCGCACAAGGAATTAAAGTTGGCGGCGGTCTTTCTTACGGTAGCGAAATCAGCAGCATTGGTTTACGTGCAGATGGACTTTATTCAATCAACGCAGATTGGTCTGCTGGCTTAACCGGAACTTATTACTTACCAAAGAATAATCTCTCATGGTTTGTAATTGATGCAAACGCCCAGTACAATTTTGTTAAACAATCCGATTTAACAGTTTACGCTTTAGCCGGATTAAACATGACTATGTGGAATCTATCAGTAGATATGGGAGCTTTCGGAAAGTTTGAATCAAGTGGCACAGATACCGGCGTTAACATTGGTGCCGGTGCGCGTAAAAAATTGGGAAAGCTTGAGCTGCTTGGCGAAGTTAAATATGTGGCAAGTGGTGCCGGATTCTTCTCTTTAGGAGCTGGAATTCTTTTCCCACTTAATTAAGAGGGTAAACCCGGCAATGTGGATTAAACAAATCAAATTCACTTTGCCGGTTTTTTAATACGGAGAAAACTACGAATGAAATTTTATAAATCACTTCTATTCTTGCTTTTAATCGTTACAGTTATTGGATGCAAAAAAGATTCACCAACCGAAGTGGAAGATAAATCCAACCAAGAAACCGTAATTGCAGAAACCGCCAAACCTGTTGATGATGAGCTTAGAAATAGTCTTAAGATTCTTGATACAACTACTTTTTCGATGCAGATTCCCTCTTCGCTAATAGCATCTAAAAAATTAAAAGTAAATGATGTACTTGTAGATAAACCATCAACTACTGCTCGTTATGGTTTTCTAAGAAAGATTACAAACATTCAGCAGAACGGCGATCAATCAACTATTACGACCTCACAAGGAACGCTAAAAGATGTAATTGAAAAAGGAAGCATCAGCATTAAAAAATACTCGCTCGGCAAGCACAACATGGCATCTATTCAATTGATTAATGGCGCTAAGCTTGCTAACAGTCCCTCGCTAAATAAGGCTAACTTGATTGGCATTAACTGGGATTACGAGAAAGATATTTATTCATCCGGCAGCAATAAAGTTACAGTGAAAGGAAATGCTGCGTTTAACTTTGATTTGAATTTCGATCTAACGATTAATCTTCTCAATCTCGAGTACTTCAAAACCTCATTAGAAGTAAATCAAGCTGTTTCGATGAACTTCAAGGCTAACTTTTCTAAAGATTTGGCGAATGTAAAAATTCCTTTTGCTAAAGCATTTTTCAATCCAATAACATTTTCAGTAGGAATAATTCCGGTGGTTCTCGTGCCGGAGATAACTTTATATCTTGGTGCAGACGGCAGTATTTCAGCAAATACGGAAACATGGTTTAAGGAATCTTTTACGGGCGAGTATGGAATAAAGTACACCGAAGGAAAAGGTTGGAATGCAATAAACGCAGACAATTTTTCCTTGGAAAAAGAGCTTCCTAAAATTGCAGGAGTCGGTAAGTTTTCCGCGTATGTCGGTCCGCAAGCCAGCATTAAACTTTATGGTGTAGCCGGTCCATATTTAACTTTCGATGCCTACACAGAAATTGACAGTAAACTTAACAACACAAAGCTTGTTTATGATTATTCCATCGGCTTCAGATGCAACGCGGGCGTGCAAGTAGAACTCTTTGGTTGGGAATTACTGAATACATACCGGGAAGTTTTTAGCAAGGAACTTTTCCATTATAACAGCAAAGGCGAGAACGCGGATGACAGTTTTAGACTGACCAACCCAACCAACGATCAGACATTTGTTGTGGGAGATTTTATTAATCTCACAACTTTTTACAACGGAACAAGACCAACTTCTGTTAAATTTTTTGTAGATGATGTTGAAAAGTTTAACGATCCTTTCGAGCCGTTCGAATATACACTTTCTTCTACCTCAATGAGTGAAGGCGAACATACGATTAAAGCTGTTGCAGCTTATTCGGCAAAAACGCTCGAATCCTCTGCTAAAATTAAATTGCAAAAACCAGTCTGGACAAAGATTGATATGAGCGGCGTTCTTAGCAGTTCGGATATTATCCACAGAATATATTTTGTAAACGAAAACCTTGGTTTTGCTGTTGGCGGTGGAATAAATCACTCTCTCATACTCAAAACAAATGATGGCGGAAATACATGGACAAAAGTTCTTTCCAAATCGACTTACGATGACAGAGCCATTACTGATATTGTTTATGTAAACTCTAGCGAACTTTATGCAATACGCATTGATAATCTTTTCAAATCAACTAATAATGGAAGCAGTTGGGAGATTTTTGAGCCACAAGGAGAAATCAATTCCCGCGTTGGTGGGACAAAGCTTTCTCTTTCTTCAGAAGGATTGATAATTGGCGGATACAGTTCGTTCTATCTAAAGATTGCTTCAACCAGCGGAGATAAGTGGATTGAAACCTATGCTGGCGGTGCTGATAATACTGAGATGTATATTGGAAAACCTTTAGCAGTAAAATATCTAAACAATAAAAAAATAGTAGTTCTTGATGGTAAAGATTTAAACTCTGTTTCTAGTTCTCGTCCGCATCAAGTTCTTTTAAGTAACGATGGCGGTTATAAGTGGAAAAATGTTTCACTTAATATTCCTTTTGAATGGGAACCAAGAGACATGTCTTTTGGAGATGAAAACAATGGCTGGATTGTTGGTCATTGCATAACAAATGACCGTGGCTTTGTACTAAAAACAACAAACGGCGGAGAAAGTTGGAGTGTTCTTTATAAGCCAAATGATGAAAAGTATTTCAGTCTCAACGCTGTTTATTTTCTTGATTTTCAAAATGGATTTGCTGGTGGAACATTAGTAGATATTACTCAAGGACAAATAAGTTGGAACCAAGGAGTGCTCAGCTCAAACAATAGCGGTGTTAATTGGGCAAACACTTCTCTAAAAAATTATAATCAGAACGGAACAATCCGGACACTTTTCTTTTTGAGTAAAACAAAAGGCTGGGCTGCCGGATCGCATCAAACACTTTACAAATACAGTTCAAATTAAGCTGGAGAAATAATGAACAGAATATTTTTCGTATTACTTGCGTTGATTTTTGTCGCTTCCAACATCAACGCTCAATTCAGTTTTGATAAGCTGAAAAAGAAAGTACAAAAGGAAGCTGAAAAAAGAGTTGAAAAGAATGTTGATAAAGGAATAGACAAAGCCTTCGATAAAGCTGAAGAAGAGGCTGCAAAAGCAGTAACTAAAGATGACGAAGAGACTGATGAATCTGCTTCTGTAAAAAAAAGCTCTAAGAAAGCAACCAAAACAAATGTTGAAAAAGAAGCTGTAGAAGAAGAAACTGAATCTCCGCAAGTAAAACCACTTACTGTTCAGTGGCACAAATTTGATTTCGTTCCCGGCGATGTTGTGATTTTTGAAGATGACTTAAAAGGTGAACAAAACGGTGAGTTCCCTTCCAAATGGGATTTAACTAAAGGCACAATTGAAAACGCAAATGTTGATGGCGAAAACGTAATCATGTTTAAAGAATGCAACAACAACGGAGGCGGTGGAATTGTTCCTTTAATTAAAAACTCTAACGAAGATTATTTGCCGGATGAATTTACAATCGAGTTTGATGCTTACTACGAAAAATATGGGCACACATACAGAATTCTTTTGGCCGATTCTAAAAACCAAAAAAAGCTTGATAAAGAAATGGATTTTGTAAACAAGTATTTGCGGTTCGATCAAAACTCGGCAAATGGTAAAGACATTAGCACAAGTTTTTATCCCGGCTTTACAAGCGCGGATACAAAAAACAATCCGGGATGGAGACACATTTCAATTTCCTTCAACAAACGAGCTCTCAAAGCATATATTGATGATGCGCGGGTTTTGAATGTGCCGAACTTAGGTTATAATCCAACCGGAATTACTTTGGGATTTCACAATCCTTCGGGAAAAATTATTGGTTATGTTAAAAATTTCCTCTTAGCGAAAGGCGCTGTTCCGTTGTATGATAAATTTATGACTGATGGCAAAATTGTTACAACGGGAATTAAATTTGATGTAACCAAATCCACAATTAAACCGGAATCTATGGGAGTGATTAACTCCATTGTTACTTTGCTAAATGACAAGCCGGAATTAAAATTTTCCGTGGAAGGACACACAGACAGCGACGGCGATGATAAATCTAATCAAACTCTATCGGAAGCGCGGGCTAAATCTGTAATGAACAAACTAATCGAGCTTGGAATAGAATCATCAAGATTAAAATCAAAAGGTTTGGGAGAATCGAAGCCAGTTGAAGATAACAACACTCCGGAAGGAAAAGCTAATAACCGCCGTGTAGAATTTGTAAAATTTTAAGGAGCTAAAAATGAAACGCATTTTATTCTTTTTACTAGTAGCATCAATTGCATTTGCACAAAGCACACCAGGCAAAATCGGCAAACTC
>CAZEDR010000014.1:8220-24402 GCA_964510975.1 uncultured Melioribacter sp.
TATCTAAAAGTGATTTTGAAAAGTGGGTTAAACCGCTTACGCTTGATGGACACAAATTCGCAATGTTTAGCCACGAAACAGATTCTTACCAGGCTGGATTTTTGAAAGGAACAAAAACAGTTAATGTAATGGCAAGAGAAGACGACGGAAGCTTTAAGGAATCCATGATGAAACAAATGGGTTACTCTGTTTACGAAAGAAAAGGGCTTAAGCATTACTTCATTGCTTATGATGAGATGAGCTTAACAACAATAATAATTCCTAAGTATGGTATTCAGTTTACTGTAGGCGGACAAGGAAAGCTTTCAAAAGATTACCTAGACAAGCTGATTGACCAAACAAAGATTTACGAGAAGTAAAAATGCAACCGAAAAAGGCTGCTTATAAATAGTTAATTCAACAACAATTTCTTTTGAACAGTACCCAAGCCGCGTACTAAATTATATTGAATATTGAATTATTACTTTTAGACAGCCTTTGGTTCTTTTACTTAATCAGAATAAGCTTTTTGGTATCACTAAATCCATCACAGTTAATTCTGTAAAAATATATTCCACTTGCAAGTTCTTTGCCGTTAAACTTAACATCATAAATGCCCGGATTTTTAAAATCATTAAGCAGAGTAATAACTTCGCTGCCAAGCGCATCATAAATTTTTAGAGTTACATATGATGCAATAGGTACGTGAAAACCAATTGTAGTTTCGGGGTTAAACGGATTGGGATAATTCTGGAATAACTTTACTTCTGTTGGTATTACACTTCTTTCATTCATAATATCTGTTACTACATTAAACCACTGAAGTACTTTCATCTGCGGTGACTCTATCTTTGTTCCAAAACAATAATATTTTGGATTGCTATTGGGTGATTTAGTATTTATTGCAATAGGGTCGTAACCAAAGAAGGCAATTTTATTTCCACCGCTTAATGCTCTATGGGTTGCTAATGCTGAATTTTGTTTCTTTGCAATTCCATTTACATAAATTGTCTCCACTTCCATATCTACTGCTTGCCCGCTCACAACTTCAAATCCATCAATCCAATTTTCTGTGTTATTTAATTCATAATATGGATCATATTGAAGTGAGTCTGTACCCCATGCGGTGAATTTTTTATATAAATCATCTCCTAATAATGAGCCCTGTTTTGCAAACACACGCGATGGTTTAATTGATGATGAAATACTAGCTACATCATTATATGAATGTGTTATGCCAAGTATATCATATTCAAACGAACCCGATGTAAAATCTCTGTCAATGAATCCATACCTAACCCCAAGCCATTCCTGCCCGGCCAATGCATAATTTCTTGTTCCATTTTGTAATAACCATATTTTTATAACTTCATCGTTATAAATAATCTTTTCTCCCGAATTTTCCGATGAGCATATTTCAATAATATTTGTGTAATTATTAACCAGCTCGGTTGTTAAAGGACCATATGCCCACACGTCGCGAGGCCACGTGAATGCTTTTCCCGGTTCATCCAGTTTGAAATATGAGTTCATTGGATACTTATCTATTTCATTTTGATTAAATCCGTTAAATACTAGAAGAGATTTTGTACCGGTTGTAGCTGCAAAAATATTATAGTTATAAGTTTCATTTGAGTAAGATACATTGCCTGAAACATCTTTTGCCTTTATTCTGTATGTAACCTTTGTGCCTGGCTGTTGACCTGGAATTGATCCTTTATAAAAATCTCCGCTACCCTTTACCATTGTAACTTCTTTCCATGTCGCATCATTGTTCAGATAATATTCAATATATCCTTTTTCTACCCCAACTGGACCACCGCTAGGATTTGTGTCGATGATCTTTGCGTTTACTTCTCTGGCATCTTTTGTTAATGCTGTTGGAAGTATGTCTACATCACTTATCGTTGGCGCTTCATCCCCGGTAATCTCAACGGCTACCGCTACATTGATCAAGTACTCCCTTTTCCACCAGCCGGCCGTTGTCAGATCGCCGGTAGTTCTACCTTTAGCATAATATTTAAAAACACCATAACCGGTTTCATTTGTAGCCATAAAACCAAATGAACTGTTAGCTTCTTTCACATCCATATTCTTTATACAAACTGCGAATATTTCTCCTTTCTTCAACGATGGTTCATTATTTAGCATACTCATATTTATCCATTGATAGCTATTTGGATTTCCATCGGCTGTTGGAGTAAAAGGCGCGCCATTTCCATTATCGCTCAAGAGATCATCCCCAATAGGATTGAGCGCGCCGGCAGTATTCGCGTTCCATTTTTTATTTAATGCAACTTCACTTGAATATGGATAAATTTTATCGGCAACCCCATCGGAAATCCAGTATCCCAAATTTTCTACGCCCGCAGTTTTAAGTTTTTCTTCCGTCCATTCTTTATTTATGCGAACAATTTTGATTGATCCGTTTTTATTCAGTGGATTATCTCCTGCATCTATTCCGCAAGCTTTTATAATTAGATCCACCGGAGAAACAAACCAGACGGCAATAATATCTTCCCCTTCGGCAGTAAAGATCGTATTGTATCCTTTGGCTATCTTATCGTTATTCAACGTATCTGCTGTACCATCAGCATTATTTTTCGCGAAGGAAGAAATAGACATTGAATTCAAATAAACAATTTTTCCACCCTGTTTTAACAGGGCTTTTGATTGCGCTAATGTTGAACAATTCAGCGACAGTTCAATCAAGAAACCGGCAAATACTAACAATACATTAAAATATTTTTTCGTTCTCATTTTATACCTCTTATAAACTTTTCATTTATAATAATTTTTTGTTCATCTTCCTTTTCTCAACATTTTATTTTACCATTAACATTTTTATGGATTTTACAAATCTCTCACTTCTCTCAAGAGATTCCGCTTCAATTCTTAACAAATACACACCCGAGGTGAGCTTATTGCCGTTCCATAATTTTTTATAATAGCCGGCTGTTTGTACCCCGTTAATAAGTTCTTCTACTACTTCACCAAGAATGTTATAAATACTAATTCTTACACGGCTGTTCGTTGGCAAATCATAGCTTATAGTTGTTGAGGGATTGAATGGATTGGGATGATTTTGGGAAAGATAAAATTCTTTTGGTAATACATTTATTGTAATTCCTTCTTTGCTAACATGCGGCAATTCGCCGCCGGTTGAGGTGTATAATATTGTTCCTTCTGCTCCAAGAATCCATCCTTCGTTAGCATCTACAAATTTTACACATGTTAGGTTTACACCAAGATCTCTTTCCTGCACAATCCAGTTAGTTCCGCCGTTAGTCGTTTTTAGTATCACGCCATCCCCAACCGCATAACCGGTCTGATAGTTTGGAAAATAAACTGAATTTAGAGTGGCTGTAGTATTGCTGGTCTGCTGAAACCATGACGAGCCGCCGTTAATAGTTTTATAGATTAATCCATTATTCCCAACAACGAAACCTTTGTAGTAGTCGGTAAAATAAACTGCATTAATTTTTTGTTGACCAAGGTCCAAATTTTGATTCCAATCTGTGCCTCCACCGGATCTATACAATGCCCCATAAGAAGTGATTGCATACATGATGCTATTGGTAACAAAATGAATGTACTTGAAAGGACGATCAATGATATTCCATGTCTGCCCTTGATCTAAACTTAGTATTATTAATTCTCTTTTATAGTTTCCATATTCAGCGTTATAATGTACTTGCCCATAAGAATAACTAGGAACACACACTCTATCATTTACATTATACTCGGCTATCATTGAGATATTATTATTTCTTTTAAAAGGTTGAAAACTCATACGGGTAACTTCGGGCTGAACTTGTGTGGGCCAACCTAAACTGCACATCCCAAGTCCGTGTGTCGGCACGGTGTGTATATAGGATTCTTGCCAATTTGAACCGGCATCTTGATTTTTTTTGTATTTCCAACCGGTACTTCCGGTTTTCTGAGCAACCCATAAATTCTGATCATCGAATGCATATTTTGTGTAGAGTTCGTTCGAAGGGATCCCGATATCTGTTAAGATTTCATGCCATTGGTTTCCTTTATCGGTGGATTTAAAAACTTTATCTCCATTTAGATAAACATTAGCACCGGAAATTGATATATCATTAAAAGTACGGTTCTCTGGTGAACCTTTTTGTATATAACCTGAAGAGAGAGAGACTCTGGAGATAGTAAAAGAAGTATCGCTTTCATCTGATATATTTGGTCTTGCAGAAACTTTCAATATACATTCACGGCAATTAAGTAAAGCGGTGGAGAAGGTTTTAGTACCGGTATTTGGAATGTTTTCAAAAAGTATATGCTCTTCTTGAGAGTCAGCTTTTCTATAAGCTATAGTTACATTTTGAATGTTCCTTGCATCGGAGTTCCATTTCAATTGAATATTATCGCCAGCATTATATTTTTCGCCGCCGTTAGGACTTATTATTTTAATATAACCATTTCCATATTTATAAGATTTTGAACCGCTTAACCAACCTAAAGTTGGATTCAAGCAGAATATAGGATTTAAATCTTGATCCAAAACTTGGAGATCTGTTTCCCAGTGGTTTCCATTATCGGTTGTTTTTAATACTATATTCTTAGTATCAAACCCTTGGTAATTTTTGCAAGTTATCCAACCGGAGTTATTATTAAAATATATTTTTTGAAAACTACTTGGAGTATATCCGAGTGATTCATCTAACGAGTAATAATTCCATGTCTGACCACCATCGTCTGTCTTACCTAAATAACCATACCCACATACAAAACCATTAGAGGGTGAAGTGAAAAATATGGAGCTTAGGTACAATGCAGGTACATTCTGATTAGTCCAGGAAATTCCTCCATCTGTGGTTTTAAGAATTATACCATAATCACCACAAGCCCAACCTAAATTGCTATTTAAAAAGAAGACTGAATATATTGCACCAATAGTTCCAGAATTTTGTATGGACCAACTGTCTCCTCTATTTGTAGTTTTTATTATAGTACCGCCGCCGCCTACGAAACATACAGAACCTTGGCATGATACTGCAGACAAAGAAACGTTCGCAAGATTTAATCCAGTGTTGCACAAAGTCCATATATTTCCTCCATCAAGAGTTCGGTAAATAGATCCCGAAGTACCTACAACAAATCCGGTATTTGAATTAAACGATATAGCGTTAAGCTGTGCCGTACTTGGTATGCCGGTTATCTCACTCCAAGATATACCGCCGTCATTTGTTCGTTTCAATCCGGCGCCAACAGTAAAACCATTATTAGCATCCTTAAAGTAAATCGCGGACACGTTGGGAAATGAATTCAATTCTATCCACTTATTATTAATCTCTTCGGTTATTGTAAATACGGCATCACTTGTATCTGCGTTTGCAGCATTCGCCGCATCAGATATTATTATTTTACAATTCAATGAAAATATTTGAGGTACATCCCATAGGTAACCTTCTTCGCTTGCGTTATAATTTTGTACAATAGATAGCATTCCCTTGGCTCCAAGTTTATAAGAAATGTTTACTTTTTGAATTGTTGGCTTGGAATTCCACATAATCGGGAATCTTGATTTTGCTTGTAGATTTTCTCCCCCATTTGGCGTCAGTAGATGGATACCAAATTCTTTAATTTCAAAAACATTACTTTCAGCAAAGATATCCGAATCGGTAGGATCCATGATCTTTATTCTACAATTCTGAGATGTAACCATCGGTACTTCCCATAAGAAATTACCCTCTGCAGCATTTATGCTGCTTCTTATATCCGTCCATGTGGAATTACTTGAATTAGCATTACGCGTGTAAACAATTTTAACATTTTGTACCCCGGCAGAAATCCAATTGATTTCGAAATTGCTGCCGCCTATTAGCCGTGTATTAGTATTAAGAATGGATGTGAAACTTATACTTGGAATATCGATGATGCTGAATATGTTGCTCTCAACATTTATTTCAGGTAGCTGCGGATTGGTGATGCGCACTTTGTAATTAAATGAATTCTGTGTGGGAGTATGCCATTCATAATTTTCTTGGTTTGCTGAAAGTGAGACAGCCAATTGCGTCCAGTTCGAACCCCCATCGGCAGAGTACTCAACCATTACATTTTCTACATTAGTTGAACTCCATGATATTATATAAGTATTGCCGGCAATCCATCTTTCGCCTCCGGTTGGTGAAAGCAACGTAATTGTCTGTTGATCTGTAATCCTAAAAATATTATCACTTTCATCTAGAACGGAATCTGCAAGAGCATCGCTAACTCTAACTTTAGCATTTTCAGTAACTGCCGCAGCGGGAATCAGCCAATTGTATTCGGCCGGATCAGCCGGAATCATATTTGCTATAAGTACCCAACTATTACCTGCATCGTTCGAATATTCCAGCTTCACTTTTTCAACATTGGCTCCGGACCATTTTATTTTATAATTAAGCGCCGCCGCGCAATGCTCACCCCCATTTGGTTGATCTAATTTTAATTTGGCAATCGTAGAAACAGAATTGCTTACATCTTCTGTTGTGCTGGAAACATCTTTAATTTTTACTATGAAATTTGTTGATGGGTTATCTACTACAGGCCATTGTATTTTTTTAGCCGACGCCGGTGTAGATAATGAAATTGGAGACCAGTTCGCTCCATTATTCAATGAATAAGAAATTTTTACATTCTGAATATTGTTGCTGTACCATTTAATCTCATTTACTTTACCTACTTGCCATTTACCGCCGCCATCCGGATTTAATACAACAATGCCCTTATTTGAGATAGTGAACACCGCATTACTCTGGTCGTTGATACCGGCATCAGTTTGATCTGAGATTCTGATTTTGCTTGATGTTGAATTAAGGTTTGGTATTGTCCAGTCAAACTCATTCGAATTAGAAGCGTAATTATTAGCGAGTTCAGTCCACGTGGTTCCATTATTTGTGCTAAATTCTATCCTAACATTAGTTATAAATTCTTTAGTCCATCTAATTTTATGGATTACGCCTGTTACAAAATTCTCTCCTCCATTAGGCGATACAACAATTATTGCCGATTGATAAATCGAAAATGTATTATTGCTGAGATCATTAAGCGCGGAATTTGAAGCATCGCTTATTCTAATCTTGCATTCATTGGAAATTGGATTAGGTACTATCCAATTATATATTCCGCCGGCAGCCGGGGTTGAAGCAATAATATGTATCCAGGTAGCTCCATTATTTTTGGTGTACTCAAGTTTTACATTGTTGATGCTGGTACTAACCCATGTAATATTTTGTTGGGAGCCCACTTTCCAATTCTCTCCCCCGTTTGGTGAAGTTAATGCTACAGAACGTGGAGGAAGAATCGAATAAAAGTTATTGCTAACATCATTATAATTTGGATCTGCCGAATTGGAAATTCTAACGATGCACTGGTTAGATACTGTGTTCGTAACAGACCATGGATATGATTTATTAGCAATAGGCCATGAGTTTTCTAATGTAAACCATGATGTGCCGTTGTTAGTAGAGAACTCGATCTTAACATTATTGAAATTTGCTAAAGCATAATCCCACGTAATATTTTGGATTGTCCCGGCAATCCAACTCTCACCGCCGTTCGGTGAAGTTACGAAGAAAGAACTGATTGTGAAGTTAGCGTCGCTTTCATCGCTAACTGAATTACCGGCATTTGTAATTTTTATTCTGCAATTGGTTGATGAATTTGCATTTCTAATTTTCCAATCATAAGAACCGGCGCTTGCATCAACTGTGGCAATTGGAAACCATGATGTTCCATTATTTGTGGTAAAAGATATTTGAAGGTTCCCGGTTAAACTTGTCTGCCATGTAATATTATGGTTCGTATCATAGATCCAATTCTCTCCTCCGTTAGGCGAAGTAATTGTTATTGGAGGTAAAGGCGTGATTGTAAAATTTCCGCTTTGTACAAAAATTGTTGGATCATTAGAATCGAGAATTTGTATGACCGCCGAAGTTGATGGCGTATTTGGTATTGTCCAATTAAAGTTTCCGGTTGCCCCATTTACAGTTGAAATATCTGTCCATTGTGATTGTGGCGAGGTTCTATATTGCAACAGAACATTTTCAATTCCGCTGCTTGTCCATGTAATATTATGATTACTACCAACGAGCCAGTCTTCTCCACCCAGCGGTGATGTTAGGTTTAAGGATACGATCGAGAATAAATTATCGCTCGCATCATTTATGGTTGCATTATTTGCATCGCTAACTCTTACTTTACAATTTGCTGCTGGAGTATTTGGAACTTCCCAATTATAAAAATATGAACCTTCTCCTACTCCAATATTTGCAGCCATTATATTCCAATTAGCTCCGTTGTTTGTAGTATACTCTAATTTAACATTTGTTAATCCGGTGCTCGTCCAGGTTACATTATGGTCTGTACCGCTTAACCATCTCTCCCCTCCGTTTGGTGAGGTTAGATTTATTGTTGGTTGTGCAATTGTAAAACCGGCATTGCTCTGGTCAAATAACGATTGATCATTATCTCCTATTATTTGAACCAAACAATTTGTTGATGCCGTATTTGGAACTGCCCAGTTGTAATTCCCAATATTTGCGCTTGTTGTTCCTATTGTTGTCCAATTACCTGCCTGCATGTTTCCGGTTCTGTATCTTAACCAAACATTTGTTACTCCTACGCTGGTCCATGTAATATTATAGTTTGATCCGATTTGTAAAAGCTCTCCTCCATTTGGCGCCGTTAATGTTACTTTTGGAATACTGAAAATACTATTGCTCTGATCCGATACTGTTCCGTTGCTTACATCTGTTATTCTCACCAATCCATATACGGTTGGCGTATTTGGTATAGTCCATGGATAAGTTCTATTTATTGCTGCCGTACTGTTAATTATTGTATTCCAACTGCTGCCCATATTTGTCGAGTATTCTATCTTAACATTAACAACGCTTGTACTATTCCATGTAATGTTTTTCTGCAACCCTATATTCCATCTCTCACCTCCGTTGGGACTTGTTACAGTAATAGTTGGGGCAGGAATTGTAAAGTTTGCATTGCTCACATCGTTTATTGTTCCATCTGCAACATCAGTTATTCTCACTAACCCTTGAGTTGTTGGTGTGTTAGGAATTGGCCAATTGTACGTTCCCGGCGTAGCGGGCGTACCTGCTATAATTGTACTCCAATTCGTTCCATTATTTATTGAGTATTCCAACATTACATTTGCTACTCCGCTACTATTCCATGTTATATTTTGATTGGTTCCTATCTCCCAATTCTCTCCTCCATTTGGGCTTGTTACCGTTATTGTTTTATCATAGATTGTAAATACATTATTGCTTAGATCATTCACCGTTGCATCTGCTGCATCGCTGATTTTCACTTTACAATTTGTAGATGTTGTATTTGGTATCAGCCAGCCATAACTTGCCGGCGCTGAAGCGACACTATTTGTTATGGTATTCCAATTCGTGCCGTTATCTACTGTGTATTCTATCTTTACATTCGCTACTCCGTTACTCGTCCACGTTATGTTTTCATTCGTTCCTATCTTCCAATTTTCTCCTCCATTCGGTGCCGTTACTGTTACACTTGGCTGATAGATTGTAAATACATTGTTGCTTAGATCATTCACCGTTGCATCTGCTGCATCACTTATTCTTATCTTACAGTTAGTTGATGGTGCATTCGATATTAGCCAACTGTAACTTGCCGGTGCCGAAGCTACACTGTTTGTTATAGTATTCCAATTAGCTCCATTATCTACTGTGTATTCTATTTTTACATTTGCTACTCCGTTACTCGCCCAGGTTATATTTTGCGATGTTCCAATTCTCCAATTCTCGCCACCATTTGGTGATGTAACCGTTATTGTTCCGCTTGGCAAAGGAGAATATTTTAAGACCTTCCCTCCATCCCCTACTGCCCAACCGTTATTTGCATCAATAAAACTAAATGATCTTAACCCGGAAGTAATTCCACTTGCTTGAGTAGACCAACTTGTGCCTCCGTTTGTTGTAGCTTTGATCAAGCCACCGGAACCGCCTACCCATACATTAGTTCCACTTACAAGACCGCAACCATAAAACCATTCATTTACTTCTCCGCTTGGTTGTAAAGCCCAATTAGCACCTCCGTCTGCTGTAGCAACAATAGTTCCATTTGGTCCCACAGCCCATCCATGCTGGCTATCGGAAAAGCTTACTGAATAAAGCCATTGAGTAGTTGGACTTGTTTGAGCAGTCCAGCTTTCTCCGCCATTAATTGTCTTTAATATTTTTGATGTGCCATTTACAAAATGACCGCCAACAGCCCATCCGGTATTTGCATCAGTAAAAAACACACTCCACAGAATATCGGTAGTACCGCTTGGTTTCGAGGTCCAGTTATATCCACCATCAATTGTCTTTAAAATCTTACCATTATCGCCCACAGCAATTGCTGTAGTTGTACTTATACTGAATACTCCATATAAATCAGAAGCGATTCCGCTGTTCATTGTTTGCCAAATTGCACCGCCGTCGCTTGTCAATAAAATTTTACCGCCGCCGCCAACTACTATTCCGTTTAATGAACCAGCAAACGAAACTGAATTAAGTTGATTAGCAACTCCGCTAGTTTGTGCTGCCCAAACGGATCCTCCATTTGTAGTGAAAATAATTTTACCTGATGTGCCAACCGCCCATCCGATATTGGAGTTGATAAAGTCTACTCCGGTAAGATCATTCGTTGTACTGCTATTTTGAGTTGTCCATTGTGCGAAAAGTGAATTAGCAATCAATACGATAATCGAAATTGTCCAATTGATCTTTTTCATCATCGCCTCATAAAGTTAATTTCTTGTTATTGTTTTGATGTATTCGGGAATTTCATAAATCTCTTCTTTTGTAAAATATTTTATTGCACCAACCCGTTTGGTTTCTGCCCGCATAAAATCATCATCATAATTAGAAACAATAATTATCTTTGCTTTAGAATCGAGTTCTAAAATCCGCTTGGTTGCTATTAGTCCATTAAGATTTTTCATTTTGATGTCCATTAGAACAACATCTGGGCGGTTTTTTTTATAATGCTCAATTGCTGAAAAACCATCGCTGCACTCATAAATTTCGCAATCCGTTTCCACTAGTACTTCTCTTATCATCAAGCGAACATTAGCGCTATCATCAACTATGAGTAGATTCATTGTGTTCTTTTTTTTAACGATTCAAGATTAATAACAGAAAGGAATTATTAAATAGGTAGCGTTACTCATTTGTTAAGTAGGACTACCTGTGCTGATTAAAGAAGAATTGAAGTGGAATATTTCTAAAGATTAGCTTTGTTTTGAATGGCAAACTTCATCAAAGCATTTACGCCATGCAGATTCAACTTAGCGCAAATATTTACTCTGTGATTTTCGACCGTTTTTCTGCTTACAAAAAGTTCATCGGCAATTTCTTGACTTGTAGAGCCGCTTGAAATTAAACGGAGAATCGTTTTTTCTGTAAAGGTTAGTTTTTCGATTCCAAAATTTTCCGATTTAGCATTAATGCTATTCTGTTTAGAGATAAAATGTTTTGAAAGTGTAGGGCTGAAATAAAATTCCTCTTTTGCAACCGCCTGAATGCATTCTATTATGTCTTCTGCGGCGCTATCTTTCAATAAATAACCGGAGGTGTTTAGCTCTATTGCACGCTGGAATATTTCTTCTTCATCATGCATAGTTAAAAATATTATTTTCACTTTGGAGTTGGAATTTTTTAATTCTCTAGAAACATCGAATCCGGTTTTTAGTGGCATATTAATATCGAGTATTGCAATATCCGGTGAAAGTTTTGTAATTAGCTCATATGCTATTTCACCGTTTGATGCCTGCCCAAGAATTTCAATATTGTTTTCTTGTTCTATTAAATCAACCAATCCCTTTCTAAATATCGGATGGTCATCCGCAATAATAATTCGAATCTTCTTTTTCATTTTGGAATTTGAATTTTAATTGTTGTTCCAGATTTTTCGCTGCTTTCAATTGCTAATTTACCTTTTAGCGCAATAGTTCGTTCTTTCATGGTGCGTAATCCCAATCCAGATTGCAGTTTTGGGATATTTAAATCGCTAATACCAATCCCATCGTCTTTAATTACAAGCTGAATAATTCCTTCCTCGAAGCAAAGCGAAATAACAACTGTTTTGGCTTTAGAGTGTTTGATAATATTATTTACAGACTCCTGCACAATTCTAAAGAGGTTGATACTTTCATCGAGATTAAAATACTGATCTACATTTTCAATAATATCATGGAATACAACTTCTTCGGTAGATTTTTTTATTCTATTTATTAAGCTTTGCAAAGCAATGGTTACGCCAAGTTCTTCAATATGATACGGATGAAGTTCTTTGGAGATTTGCCGGATATCTGCAATTGATTCCTTAATTGTTTCCGAGATTACATTGAGATTTCTTTCGGCACTATCCGGTTTCTTAAGAGCCAATTGAGTTAAATTACTAACTATCAATAAGTTTTGCCCTACACCATCATGTAATTCTGCGGCGAGCCGTTTTCTTTCTCCTTCCTGAGCCGCAATTAATTGCCGCGAGAAAATGATTTGTTTTTCAGTTTCATTTTTAAAACGCTTTATTCTTCTGAAATAAAACAAGAGGACAATACCCGAAGCTAAAGAAACAATTATAAAGCGGAACCAAATAGTTGCCCAAAATGGGGGCTCAATTGCAAGAAAAATTGAAATACCTCGTTCATTCCAAAGTCTATCGCTGTTGGTCGCTTTTAGTCTAAGCCTATATTCCCCCGGTTCCACATTTGTGTAAGCGGCATATCTTCGTTTGCCAGCCATTACCCAGCCGTTATCATATCCTTCAAGCATATATGCGTATTCATTTTTTAGTGGAGAAGTTAAATCAAGAGATGCGAATTCGAACGAGAAAAAATTTTGTTTATAATTTAGTCTTATACCTTCATTATCGAAATAAGCTTTCCCTGTGTTAATGGGTTTATCAAAAACTTTAAAATTAGTTACGGCTAATTTTGGCTTGCTAACATTAGCGCTAATGCTATCTGGATGGAAGAATAGCAGTCCGTCTATTCCGCCGAAGTATAAGTTGCCGCTCCTATCAGCAGTGAATGCGCCTGTGTTAAATTCATCTGTAGGTATGCCATCATTTTTATCATAATTTTTAATTTTAGCTGTACTCGCACAGAATTTTGATACTCCTAAATTTGTTGAAAGCCAGAGATTGTTTTTTCTATCTCTCAGTATTCCGTAGATTGTATTATTTGGTAAACCAAGCTTATCGCTATAAATAGAAAATTTTTCCCGGAGAGGATTAAACTTAATCAACCCATCTCCAAGTGTGCCCAGCCAAATTGTTGAATCGTTTTCAATATCAATTGAGTAAAGAACGCTGGGCGAATTTGTAAATCCGTCTTTTGAATCTGAGAAATATCTTTTGTATTCTCTTGTTAGTTTGTTGTAAACTCCCAAGCCAGAAGCTGCCGACAGCCACAATCTATTTTGCTTATCTTCTTTAATCTGAAATACAACAACATCTTTTCTTGCATCCGGGTTTTTATTTGCTAACGTATGACTCTCGAATACTCCAGTTTTAATATCGTAGCTGAATAATCCAGCACCGAATGTTCCAAACCATAATTTGTTTTCATTATCAACGTAAATTGATCTTATTGGGAAAACCGGAGCTGATTCATTTGTGCCAATATCAATAATTATTCGTTTGAATTGATTCGATTTTTTTTTGTAGAGTGCTAAACCGCACTGTGTGCCAAACCAAAGATTACCGTTCCTATCCTCGGTAATAGCCCACACTTTGTTATCGTTTATAGTTGTTACATTACTAGAGGAGCTGAAATATTTAATTATCCTTTTTGTACTTCCAACTATTTTATTTAACCCGAAATCGGTTCCTATCCAAGTGTTGTTTTCTTTATCAATAAATACAGATCTTATTGAATAATTGCTCAAGGTGTTATTAGTGTTTTTTATAGAATAACTGTTAAAAGTATATTTGTTTTTTTTCCACTTAATTACTCCGTTAGTTGAAGTGCCGAACCAAAAATTTCCATTTTGATCCTGGTAAATAGATATAATATTTTTTTCTTCTTCCGCCGGATTTTTTCTTGCTTCAACTCTGATTTTTGTAAATGACTTACTATCACTATTAAAATTAAAAACGCCCTCACCATCCACAGCAAGCCAAATGCTTTTCTCGCTTTCACAATAGATAGATAAAATGTTGTTTTTGCTTTCAGAGTTTCTGTAAGTAAATACTTCGTTTGTCTCTACATCTAGAATACCAAGTCCATTTGTTGTACCTACAAGAACATTTCCGTTTGTATTAGCAGCAAGCGTGGTAATATAGTTCAGATTTGTTTTACTGCTGTTTTTGTTTACTAATTTAATTTTTTCAAATTTTCCAGCAGATACATTGAGTTTATTAATACCTTGGCTATAAGTTCCAATCCAAATATATCCCCGATTGTCTTCGCATATAGATGTTATGTAGTTATCACTTAAAGAATTTGAGTCGGCTTGGTTCTTTGTAAAATGCGTTACTTTGTTATCTACTATCCAATACACTCCGGAATAGTAAGTTCCGATCCACAATGAGCCGTCTTTAGCTCGAATAAATGAAGAGACCGAGCCCAATTCTACCAACTTATTATTTTCATTATTGATAGAAATTTTGGAAAACTTATTATGAAGAGGATCGTAAAGAGCTGCACCGTTAATGGTGCCAATTAGAATAATTCCGTTTTTATCTTCTGAGATACAAGAGATATAATTTCCAGGCAGAGAGTTAGCATCTCTTAATTCTCTTCCGAATTTGGTAAACTGGTATCCATCAAATCTATTTACCCCTTCTTGCGTACCAAGCCATAAAAATCCAGTACGGTCTTGCAGAATACATTTTACGGTTGCCTGAGACAGTCCTTCTTCGAGCGAATAGTATTCAAATTGGGCGTTCAGTCTGAGTGATGAGAGAAATAATAGTAGAATAATGCAAGTGATGTTTAATGTGAATTTCCGGGTAATCTTTATTAACATTCTCTAAAGTATTCCCTAATTGGAACTAAATTAAGGAATACTTAGGCAATGCAAAACATATTTCGTTTTTAATTTTTGTGTTTGAAGCTAATACAAAATTGAGCTTATGAGAGGTATTGTATTTTGCCCAATTTATGGAAATGCATTTTCATAGTTTTTAGAAGAGCGGAATTTTATAGAATTATCTCTTCCTCCGCGTAAGTGTTTTCCGTTTCCAGAACTTTCACTTTAACAGATTTTATATTCTTAGGTAAACTTGTTGTTTTAATTTTCTTGAGAAGATATAAACAAATGTTCTCAGCAGTAGATTGAAAATCCACTACAACTTTGCGGGAATTAATTTTATCTAAAAATTCCAGTACTTCTTTGTCTTCTGAGTAAACCATGAATGCGTGATCAAGTTCATCGATAATCGGCTGAATTATAGTCTTCATATCATAATAATCTAAAATCATTCCGTTCGCATCTGGCTCGCCGCTTATTTCAACCATACATTTGTAAGAATGTCCGTGCAGATTTTTGCACTTTCCTTCGTGGAAAGGAAGCCGGTGCCCCATTTCCCAATTATATTCTTTCGCAATCTTCATCACACACCTTTGGTTTTAGGATCCCAAATATACTTATGCATTTGTAATTGGAATCTAACATTTAATTTGTCTTGCAAAATCCACTCAACCATAGTTGCCGGATTTATTGTACCGAACACAGTTGAAAACAAAACCGGGCACTTTTCAGTTAGATTATATTTCGTAATTATTTCTTTTGTCCAGTCATAATCTTCACGGTTTCCGATAACAAACTTTACCTCATCTTTAGCTTTTAGATGCCCAATGTTTTCGTAGAGATTCTTTTTCAACATACCGCTTGAAGGACATTTCAAATCGAGAATAATCATCACCCGTTTATCAACTTCGTTAATAGGCAAACTTCCGCTGGTTTCGAGCATCACTTCAAATCCATCATCGCAAAGCCTTTTCATCAATTCACCGGATTCTTTTTGAAAGAGTGGTTCACCGCCGGTAACTTCAACCAAGTTGCATTCAAGTTTTTTTACTACTGAAATGATTTCCTCAATTTCCATCTCCTTCCCATCATAAAAAGCGTATTCGGAATCGCAATAAGTGCAGCGAAGATTGCAATAAGTTAGCCTCACAAAAGTACAAGGCAGTCCGGCTTTAGAGCTTTCACCTTG
>CAZEDR010000015.1:0-10556 GCA_964510975.1 uncultured Melioribacter sp.
TGATGAAATTCGTGAAATGATTAAAGCAAATGTTGATGGCGCATCAGCAATTTATGGTGATTAGCTTTCGGTGATTAGTTATTAGTTGTTGGTGATTTGAATGAGTAAAATAAATTCGTTCCATGATCTAGAAATTTGGAAGCTTGCTCACGAGTTGGTTTTGGAGATTTATAAACTCACGAACGGCTTCCCTTCTAAAGAAGAATATAGGTTAACTTCGCAATTAGTACGTGCCGCCATTTCGATTCCAAATAATATTGCGGAAGGAATGGGAAGGTTTTCTAGAAAAGAATTCTTGCAATTTCTAAATATAGCAAGGGGTTCAACTGAAGAATGCAAGTATTTAGTTATCTTGGCAAAAGACTTGAAATACATAGACGATGCGATGCATGATTTGCTTACCGAAAAGTATAATCTACTTGGGAAAAAGATTAATGCTCTAATAAATTCTATAAAGAGAAAAACAAGTTAAATATGAATTCAAAACTAAGCACCAATAACCAATCACCAACAACCAAACTGTATTCATACGGAAAACAGTTAATCGAACAAGACGATATTAACGTGGTTGTTGAAACATTAAAAGGCGATTGGCTTACTCAAGGTCCTTCAGTCCAAAAGTTTGAAACTGCTCTTGCCGAAAAATTTGGAAGCAAAAATGCGTGCGCTGTTGCAAATGGTACTGCCGGCTTGCACCTTATTGCACTTGGTCTGAATTGGAAAAAAGATGATATAATAATTACTTCGCCGATTACTTTTCTCGCGAGTGCAAACTGTGCTATCTACGCCGGAGCCACTCCGGACTTTGTTGATATTGATGAAGCAACTTACACGCTCGATCCAAACAAACTAGAAGCTAAGTTAAAAGAGTATTCAGCGAATAATAAAAAAATTAAAGCAGTTGTAGCTGTCGATTTCGCCGGTCATCCATGCGATTGGGATTCGCTCAAATCATTACAAGAAAAATATGGCTTTCAACTTGTAAATGATTATTGCCACGCACCCGGCGCCGAATACAACAATGATACTAAGTATGCAACAAAATATGCAGATGCTGTTAACATGAGTTTTCACCCGGTTAAGCATATTACTACCGGTGAAGGTGGCGCAGTTTTGTCTAACAATACTGAATTTGACTACCGAGTTAGAACATTACGAACACATGGAATGACAAAAGATGAATCTGTTTTAGAAAAGAATGATGGTCCTTGGTATTATGAGATGCACGAAGTTGGCTTCAACTATCGCATTACAGATTTTCAATGTGCGCTCGGCACATCCCAACTTTCGAAACTGGATTCTTTTATTCGGAGAAGAAGAGAAGTTGCCGGCTACTATGATTTGGCGTTGGGAAATGATGAGCGATTTATCATTCCAAAAGTTGCAGAGAATGCTAAGCATGCATATCATCTTTACCCGCTTCAAGTTAAGTTTAACGAGCTAATTGTTTCCAAAAAAGACTACTTCGCAAAATTAAAGTCCAATGGAATTCTCGGACAAGTTCATTACGTGCCGGTTCATCTTCAGCCATTTTACAAAAAGAACTATGGCTTCAAAGTAGGCGACTTTCCAATTGCAGAAAAATTTTATGAACGCGAAATTTCTATTCCAATGTATGCTTCGCTTACCAAGAACGATCTTGAATTCGTTTCATCTACTTTAATTGAAAGCCTGAATCAACTTACATGAAAGTTTCGATAATAACAGAAGGCTACAACAGTACCGGCTACGGGCATATAACCCGATGTCTTTCGTTATATCAGGCGTTCGAATTACGGAATATTATTCCTACTATGTACATAAATGGCGATGGTGGCAGTTCTGCATTTCTGTCTGAAACAAATCACGAAATAATTGACTGGCTGGAAAATCAAGATACATTATTCAGAAACATTCACAACAGCGACATAGTAATTGTTGATTCATACTTAGCCCCGAAAGAGTTTTATAACCGCGTATCACTGGTTACTCCCTTTCCGGTTTTTATTGATGATTATATCCGCTTAGATTATCCAAACGGAATAATTTTAAATAGTTCAATCAATGCTGAATCTCTCGGATACACTCCAAAGGCAGACAGAACTTTATTACTCGGTCCTAAGTATGCTTCCATCAGAAAAGAATTTTGGGAAGTTGGCGAACGTCCGTTTCGGCTTGATATACAAAACATTTTACTCACGTTCGGCGGGCAAGATCTTGAAAATTTCACTCCGCGAATTTTAAGACTTCTTGCACGTAACTTTCCGAATACACGCAAGAAGGTAATTGTTGGAAGCGGCTTTACTAATTCAGATCAAATTGAACAGGCTAAAGACGAGAACACGGAGATCTATAATTCACCTTCACCTCAAGAACTGGTTAAGGCGATGTATGAAAGTGACCTGGCAATAACTACAGGCGGACAAACAATTGTTGAGCTAGCTCGCATCGGTGTTCCTACAATCGCAATTTCCGTTGCTGAAAACCAAGTGAAGCATATTAGCGGCTGGTTCAAAGAGAAATTTTTACATGCTGAATTAAACCATCAAATGCCGAATTTAGAAAACCGAATTCTGCTCCTAATCGGCAATCTTCGCAAGAAACAAGGCCGCGAGATAGTTTCAAAAATCGGAAGACAAAAAGTTGATGGCGGCGGTGCAAAGCGTATTATACAATTTCTGATAGAACGGTATTCTGGCAAAAGCGGTTTTTATTATCGAAAAGTTATCAACAAAGATTCTGCATTGATTTTTAATTTGTTGAACGACAAGCTTATAAGAGCAAATTCTATTGCCGATATCCCGGTAAAATGGGGCGATTATTTAGATTGGTTTAGCGGAAAGTTGATGGATGATGATTGCTATTATCTACTTTCCTTTACTACCGCCGATCAATTCATCGGTCAGATTAGATTTGATGTAAAAGGTTATTACGCTGAAATTAATGTTAACATACATTCCGACTTGCGCGGTAAAGGAATTGCTAAACTTGTTGTATTTAATGCTTCGTTCAAGTGTTTTCATGATAAGCCGAATGTAGGTTATATACTTGCACACATTAAACAGCAGGACTCACAATCGCTTGCAATATTTACTCAAGCCGGTTACGCTTTAACCGAAAAAACAGTAATTAACAATCAAGATGTTCTAATATGTAAGTTATCCAGACCGAGATAAAGGTTTGCTAGATGGGACACCATTTGGGAAGTGCAGATAAATATCATTTCGCTACAAAAAGTAAAATTCAGTTCTATCTGCGCGGTGCAACAGTAGAAGATGCTAAACTGATTTTCGATCTTTCTAATGAAAATCTCGTCAGAAAAAACTCTATTAACCCAAATTCAATCGCGTGGGAAGACCATTTAAAGTGGCTTCCCCAAAAGATCAACTATAAAAACTGGTTCTATTTATTGGCCTTCTCAATTGAAAACTCATTTATTGGCCAAATACGAATTGATGTTAGCGATGAAGGGGCAATAATTGGAATTAGCATTACTCCAGAGTTTCGTGGAAAAGGATTATCTACTGACTTACTTATTCATTCAGCCCAATTATTCTTTGCGAGTTATCCGCAAGTTAATTTTGTAACAGCCAAGATTAACAAAAACAATAAAGCCTCTATCAATACTTTTTTAAAAGCAGGATATGTTTACTCTCACAAAGAATCGATTAACAACAATGAGTTTTTAGTTTTCAAACTGGTAAGAAAAAATGAAAATTGAGATAGCCGGAAAAATAATTGACGACAAATCAGAAACATTTATCATTGCCGAGCTTTCAGCTAACCACAATCACAATTTTGATATAGCTATAAAGAGCATTGATGCTATTAAAGAATGTGGCGCTGATGCCGTTAAACTTCAAACATACACCGCAGACACAATTACTCTTGATTGCGACAACGATTATTTTCAGATTAAGCAAGGCACAATTTGGGACGGCACAACTCTCTACAAACTTTATAAGCAAGCCTATACACCATGGGAGTGGCAGCCAAAGTTAAAAGAGTATGCAGAGAAAGTTGGACTTATTTGTTTTTCATCCCCTTTTGATAACTCCGCCGTAGATTTTCTTGAAAAAATGAATGTACCAGCATATAAAATTGCTTCATTTGAAATAGTTGATCTGCCATTAATTGAATATGTGGCCTCAAAAGGGAAACCGGTTATAATCTCAACCGGAATAGCAACAGAAGTGGAAATTAGCGATGCTATTGATGCTTGCAAAAAAGTTGGAAACAACCAGATTGCACTATTGAAATGCACTTCTGAATATCCAGCTCCCATTGAAGAAGCAAATTTAATTTCAATACCATATTTAAGGAAAAAGTACAAAGTTATAGTTGGGTTATCCGATCATACTTTGGGAACTACGGCCTCAATTACTGCGGTAGCATTAGGCGCTAGAATAATTGAAAAACATTTCATCCTTGATAGGGCTATTGGTGGACCAGACTCTTCATTTTCCTTGGAACCAAAAGAATTTAAGCATATGGTTGAGACTATTAGAGAGTGTGAAAAATCACTCGGGAAAGTATCTTTTGAATTAACTGATAAAATCAAAAAGAGTAGACATTTTTCGAGATCGTTGTTTGCCGTACAAGATATTAATGCTGGAGAAATTATCACAAAAGAAAACGTGCGTTCAATTCGCCCGGCAGATGGGCTGTCGCCGAAATATTTTCCAATTATTTTGGGTAAGCATGCTCTTGTAAATATTAAAAAAGGTAATCCAATTACTCTTGATAACGTATCGTTAAATGATTAATTATTGTTTACCAAATTTATAGGGGAATTATGAAAAACCTTTTCATTGTTGTAACTGTAGCGATTATAGTTTTCCTTTTGTCTTGCAAAGATGAAAGCAAGTTAACCTCGCCAGACAATGCAGATGGAAAAGTAGTTATTAGCTTAAACAAAACAAGTATCCCGCAAGAGGTTTACTCGTTAGTGGCCTCAATGAGTAGAGCCGGATATGATTCAATTAAGGTTAGCAGCACAATTTCTTCTTTATCTACTGCAACCCTTTTGTTTAACAATGTTGTTCCCGGAACTTGGCTCTTGAAAGTATGGGCATTTGATAATACTGGAACTGCTCTTTATTATGGATCATCAAAAATCGATGTATTGGCAAACGTAATCACAAAGTCTGATATTACATTGCTTCCAACCGGAGCTGTGGACATTACAATTAATTGGGGTTCCAGTATCTTGGTTAACGATTATTCCGGCAATCCAATAATAACAACGAACAATTTTTCTACTGCAAATCTTAATGGTGTTTTTAGTCCATTTGTAATGTTTCATGGAGGCAAATACAAGATGTGGTATGGAAAGTGGTATAACGACAGATCGTACGATGTTGAATATGCTGAATCTGTTGATGGCCTAAGCTGGAATAAAATTGTATCTTATCCCGTGCTCGAGCGTGGATCTTCTGGAGCTTGGGATCAATATGGCGTTCATGCTGGACCAATCAATTACGAGAACGGTCTTTATACTATGTATTTTGTTGGTGCAACTAGTAGAGATGGCGATTCTTATATAGGCGCGGCTGATTCTTACGATGGTGTCTATTGGGTAAAGAGACCGTCTCCATTAATAAAAATTTTGGGTAAACGAGTTGCCCCGAATAGTCTAATTAAAATTAATTCAACATACTACCTCTATTTTTCGTACACAAAGTTAAATGCGGCATCAGATGTTTGGGGTATTTCTGTTGCTACTTCGCAAGATGGAGCTAACTGGACTGTTGTAAAAGAAAATATTTTACCATTATCCGAATCATGGGAAACTCCAAATCCAAACGGCGTTAGCGTAATTAACTATGGATCAAAATTATTATTAATATACGGCTCTCTTGGCAACTTAGCTTTTGGAACAGCAACATCTATTGATGGTGTTTCATGGACAAAATCAACAAAGAACCCGGTCTTTACCAAAAATAATACTTATATGAATTGGTCAAGTGAAGTAAGATATCCCAACATTCTACAAATTGGAAATAGCTATAAGCTATATTATACAGGCATTGTAAATGGCAGATTAGCAATTGCAGTAGGCGACCTAACGATTAAGTAATTTTAATAAATGGATTGAATTTGGAGTTTTCTACAAAAGTTATCGTTCAGGCTCGAACCGGCTCAACAAGGCTTCCGGGTAAAGTACTAATGGAACTTTGCGGTAAGCCGGTCTTGTGGCACGTATGGAATAGATTAAGTCACGCAAAAAAAGTTGATGATATTATTATTGCAACTACAACTCTATCGGAAGACGATTCAATTCAGTTGTTTTGTGAAAAATATAACATTCCATTCTCTCGCGGAAGTTCAAACGATGTTTTGAGCCGGTATTATGAAGCCGCAAAAAAACATGATGCAAAAACTATAATACGGGTAACGGCTGATTGCCCGGTAATTGATCCTACTGTAATTGATCATATCATTGATTCATATAGAACTGAGAAAGTTGATTATATAAGCAATGGTATGACCCGCACTTTCCCTCGCGGACTTGATGCTGAAATTTTTTCTTTTGATATACTTGAACGCACTAACAAAGAAGCTACTCTTGAATATGAAAGAGAACATGTAACCCCCTACATTTATCACCACCCCGAAATGTTTTCTCTAAAAAGTTTTCTTAACATAGAAGACCTATCATTCCATAGATGGACGATTGACACTGAGGAAGATTTTGAACTTATAAAAATTATTTACGATTCTTTGTATCGCAAAAAGGAAATCTTCTTGCTCGATGATATTTTGAAACTGTTTACGGAAAACCCCGACTTGATTAAAATTAATCAACACATAGAGCAAAAAAAACTTGGAGAATAAAATGAAATTATCGCGCCGTTCATTCATGAAAACATCCGCAATTGTCGGAACGGGACTATTGATAAATCAATCTTCGCCTGAAAAATTATTTGGATCGGTAAATACATCAACAGAACCAATCACAGTATCAACATGGAATAACACTATAAATTCAACTGCTAAAACTTACGAATTACTTCAAAGCGGCAAGAATACGCTTGATGCAGTGGAAGGCGGAATTATGGTGGCTGAAGATGATGAATCAAATACAACTGTTGGATATGGCGGTTTTCCGGATGAAGATGGAATTGTAACTCTTGATGCATGCATTATGGATTGGGAAGGCAATGCCGGATCAGTAGCTGGTGTTGAAAATATTCGTCATGTGATTTCTCTTGCCCGCTGCGTAATGCAAAGAACAAAACATGTTATGCTTGTTGGCGATGGTGCTAAAAAATTCGCACTCGAAAATAATTTCAGGGAGGAGAATTTACTTACTGAGAATTCCCGCAAAGCGTGGGAAGATTGGAAAAAGAAAAAGGTTAAATACAATCAGCGTGTTTCACCAAACAATCACGACACAATCGGACTGCTAGCAATCGATAATGAGGGCAAACTGAGCGGTGGAGTTAGTTCCAGCGGTATGGCGTGGAAAATTCATGGACGGGTTGGCGATTCTCCAATTATTGGCGCGGCCCTTTTTGTTGATAGTGAAGTTGGCGGTGCAGTAGCAACCGGTAACGGTGAATGGGTAATGCGTACATGCGGCAGTTTTTTGATCGTTGAAAAAATGCGCGAAGGTTATCCGCCCGAAGAGGCTTGTAGAATTGCAACCGAGCGTATAAGTAAACTCAACAAGAAAAATGAAGACATACAAGTTGGCTATGTTGCTTTGAGAAAAGATGGAGCAGTAGGCACACACTCGCTCTATCCCGATTTTTCTTATTGCATTGCCGATAAGAATGGAAACAACTCGTATAAGAGTGCGTTTTATCGCAAAAAATAGAGAACTATTTTTCTTTCCATAAACAGAAAAAATCGTTAGCTTCAAGTCGTAATTCAAGCGGGATTAATGGGGGTGAACCAAGACACATTCTATTACGCGTTAATTCGCGAAATTGCTCATATGAAAGGAGGGTTTTCATGAGGGCAAAAAAATCTACTTATTCTAGTTTTTTCTTCCAGCCGTTTTTACACGGTGTTGGCGGTTTCTTTTTGTTTTTGTCAATTTTACTCTTAACAAAGCTGCTGGCTTTTTGGCTTGGTACTCAAAATTCTTTTCGCATCGAAACTGAGGATGCCATTCTATCTTCCGTTGGTTTTATTTTATTATCGCTTATAAGATTGTTGGATAATTTTAAATCAAAGGAAAGTGATCATTTGAAAAGCTAAAAGAGACCTTGAAAATTTGGCAAAAAGAGCCTCGAATTACGAGGCTCTTTTGTTTTTAAATTATATTGCTGATTGTAGTCGCTCTGTTCTGTCTGCAATTTTAAGCTTCTCAACCAGTTCGTTCAAATCGCCTTCAATAATATCCGAAAGATTATAGAGAGTTAAACTGATACGATGATCTGTAACTCTGTTCTGTGGGAAGTTATAAGTTCTGATTTTATCGCTTCGATCTCCGCTACGAACTATGGACTTTCTCTGCGCCGCAATTTCACTTGTCTGCTCTCGCATTTTCATATCGTAAAGCCGAGACTTCAGAACCTTCATTGCTTTCTGTCTATTCTTCAACTGCGAGCGTTCATCCTGACATTGAACAACTAACCCCGAAGGAATATGAGTAATTCGAATTGCCGTTTCAACCTTATTTACATTTTGTCCGCCGGCGCCGCCGCTTCTGAATACATCAATACGTAATTCACCGGGATCAATTTCTACTTCAACATCTTCAACTTCGGGAAGAACCACAACAGATGCGGCTGAAGTATGAACTCTTCCGCTTCCTTCAGTAGCCGGTACTCTCTGAACTCTGTGAACACCACTCTCGAACTTCAAATCGCCGTAAACACTTTCACCAATCAAGCTAAAAACAACTTCTTTTATTCCCCCTATTCCGGTATCACTGTAATCAATCACTTCAGCTTTCCAGCCGCGCACTTCAGCATAGCGTGTGTACATTCTGTATAAATCGGCAGCAAACAAACCGGCTTCATCCCCACCAGTACCCGCACGGATTTCAAATATCACGTTTTTGTCATCATCGGGATCTTTAGGAATAAGAAGAAACTTAATTTTTTCTTCCAGCGCAGTCTTCTTCTCTTTTAATTCTTTCAGTTCGCTTTCGGCAATTTCGGTAAGCTCTTTATCGCCATATGTTTCGATTATTTCTTCGTTACCCTTTATATTTTTAACAAGCTGTTCATACTCGTTATAAGCTTCCACTACATCGCTAAGCTCGCGTCTCTCTTTTCCAAGAGCAACATATTTGGTTTGATTTGAAACAATAGTGTGATCGGAAAGTTGTTCTTCTATCCTATCAAATTTTTCTTTTATTGATTTTAGTCTTTCGTAAAGGTCCATTATGATCTCAAAAATGCGGGCGAAATATACCTATAAAGTAATAAAGTGCCCAAGATTAGCAAATACTAAGGTTTTGATCGGAGTATTTTTAAATATTCAAAATATTCTTGCCATGAAGAAGATGAATCTTTAGTTATCTCGCGCGGTTGTAGTGCAAGCATTTGATTAAGCGCCTCAGCCATATTTACCAATGGATAAGCATTGTCTCTTAGATAGTGCATCAATTTCATTGTTCTAAATCCGTCGAACCAAAAATACTTTTGTTTTTGAAGTTGGTCGATCTTGTTCGTTTCGTTTATGATTTTTGTCCATGCCTCAATAAAAGACTGGCTTTCAAGAAAACCAACAAGGAGCGAATCAACTTCTTTTGCCTTGGCTATATAATCCTCTGCGGAATAAATATTCTCATCAAAAAACAGTTGATGCCAACGCTTGAGTATTTCAAAACACTTTGGATTATGAAGAACATATTCATCATGCGTTCCGGCGAAAAAACGATTTATTCTCTGCCCGGTTCCAAATGGTACACGCCACGAACGACGTGCGGAAGGGAATACTTTAGCTGAAGAGATTTTTTTCATGTCGGTAATCTTTGCCAGCTTTTCCATAAAATAAAAATCTTCTGCGGCTTTCTTTTTATTCATTCCACCTATCTTAATATACGATTCCGCATCGCAAAACATTGTTGAGCCGATTGTATCAAACGCATATGGAGATTCTGCGTACTTAAGTCCATAAACATAGTAACGAAGAAATATTTCGTAAGTAATGATTGCTCTCTTTTCTTCATCATCTTCCGGTAAACGATGTTCATACTCAAAGTATCCCGCTGAATATTTTTGTTTTCCGATTTTGTCTAATTCGGTCAAATAGTTTTCAGAGACTGTGCAGTCAGCATCTAAGCACACTAGGATTTTTGATTCGGATTTGGAATAATCGAAGCAGCTTAATGCTAAATCCATTCCGATTTTTCTCGCGAAACCAACTCCACCTTCTTTTTCCGGCATTTCCAAACCAGCCGATGACGCATCGACTACACCAATATTCATTGCCACAGACAAAACATCAGAAGATAATTGATCAATAGAATTTCCGGCAATGATACTTCTAAAATAATTCAGAACATTTTGATTATCGTCTTTTACTTCTCGAGCTGAAGACGCAAGATTATTAATCACGAAAAGAAAGAGAGTTTTGGGAAATATGTTTTCATCATTTTTAAATAATGAGGAAAT
>CAZEDR010000015.1:10566-24219 GCA_964510975.1 uncultured Melioribacter sp.
TGGATTGCCGGAATGACGACGATATAATCGAATAGCTTTTCTTTTGGCAGTTCAACTTTCCAGTTTGAAAGACCGAACTTTCGAATATAATTTTTAACCGGCGCTGGAAGTGTCTGCATTAAAGTACTTTTGAATTATTATTTTCTCCGCTTGTTCATAGTCGGCGCCATCAATCCAGTTAATTTCAATTCCTTCCCGCTCCATCTTACGAAACCATGTCATTTGCCTTTTCGAAAATTGATGTATGGCCACGTTCAATCTTTCGAACATTTCATCTCGCGTAAGTTCTTTCCTTAAAAACATAGCAACAAATTTATATTCCAGTCCAAGCTGCAATAATCTCTCATACGAAACTCCTTCGGAAATCAAACGCTCTACTTCTTCAATCATTCCGCCTTGCAATCTTTCTTTAAGCCGGAGAGTTATTCTTTTTCTTACAACATCCCTTGGCAAAGAAACGCCTATTACCAATGAGTTTATTTCTCTTTTGTGCTCAATGGATTTTAGATTCTTTTCTTCAACAATCATTAACGCTCGTATAACTCTATCTTTAGTTACAAGGTCGGTTGTATTATGCTGTTTGGGTTGAAGCTCAACGAGCCTATACGCAAGTTCATCATAATCTAATTCGTTCAACTCGTCGTAACGATTCTTGTCGAACTCAACTTCGCCTAGTTTATAATCTTTTAATATCGAGTGTAAAAAAAGTCCGGTGCCGCCCGCCAAGAAAGGTATTTTGTTGTTAAGCTCAATTTTATGATATGCTTCAAAAAACATTTTATAGAAAAGGAACAAATTGTATTCTTGCTTCGGATCAAAAACATCAATTAAGTGAGATGGAATTGTTTTTCCTTCAACTTCATAATCCTTTAAATCTTTACCCGTGCCGAGGTCCATTCCACGGTAAACTTGCCGGGAATCAGCCGAAATAATTTCCCCGTTAAACTTTTGAGCAAGGAGGGCCGCTAGCCGTGTTTTGCCTACGGCGGTTGGGCCAAGAATGGTGATTAAATTATATTTCATCGAGCATTACCTATGCACGATTAAAACAGCGATGCAATCGGCAGCGTTACTATAAATGTTGCACCGGTTCCGGTTGCGCTTTCAACTTCTATTGTTCCGTTATGTGCTTCAACTATTTTTCTTGTAATAGCTAAACCCAAACCGGTTCCCTCTTTTTTACCGTAAGACATGAATGGTTCAAAAATCTTTTCTGTAAATCCTTCCGGAATTCCGAGACCGTTATCTCTAATAAGAATCTTTACATTCTTATTGTCTTTCTTAGTTGAAACATAAATGCTTCCGCCGTCAGGCATAGCATCGCAAGCGTTTTTAATTATGTGCATATAGCACTGGAAGAATTCTTTGATATCAATTTTTATTGTTACATCTTTTTCAAACTCATTATAAACTTGGCAGCTTCTCGAAACAGCGAAAGTTTCAACGCGCGAGGCATAATCCGCAAGCGTGTTGTTCAGACTAACATTAACTGTGCGAAGAATTGTTTTTCCCTCAGAATAACTTGATGTGGTTTGAACCAGATCGGCAACTTGAACAAGCTGTTCCAACAGCATTTCAACAATCTGAATTGATTCTTGCGGCAATTGTTTATGAAGAAGATGTTCCGCGTATCTTTTGCTGACCAGCACCGGCTTCTTAATATCTTGAATTAAAAAGTTAGCCATCTTGCCAAGCGAATGAACTCTTTCCGCAGTTAATAATTTTTCAACTAGCTCTGCATTTTGTAAAGCAATTGCCGAGTGAATTGACAACGCCGCCAGAAAAACTTCATCACGACCGGAGAAGGAACCATTCTTGCTGTTGAGCAACTGAAGAACTCCAATAATTAATCCGGTATTATTTTTTATTGGAAAACAAATCATGTTCCTTGTAACGTATCCGCTAGATCTATCATAGTCTTTATTGAAACGAGGATCGTTTTGTACATCTTTTATGTTAAGTGTTTCGCCGCTTTTGGCAACATATCCGGCGAGACCTTCACCAATTCGCAGTCTGATTTCCTTTACATTATTCCCAATCAAAACTAAGGACCACAATTCATTTTTATCTTTATCAACTAAGTAGAGAGTACCTCTATCGGCGCCGGTTAATTCCGTTGCAACATCTACAATGTTTCTAAGCAGCTCGTCTATTTTAATTGTTGAATTAACCATCTCGGCAGCGCGGAGAATCATTTCCAATTCATCTTTAGACATCTTAGAGTCATCGTTTGCCGGAAGCGTGTAACTTTTTATCGGTGTGGGTTCTGCTATTGGTTCATGCACAGGAACAACCGGGTCTTCTTCTTTGGTAAGAGCTTTAATCTGTGCATCTGCTTGGGCAAAAATATCTTCGCTTTCATAATCTTGCGGAACCGGTTTAAAAGGTGGCGGGGTTTGCGGTAATTCCACCTTTGCAGAAGTTGGCGCCATTGATTCTATATGATACTTTGGTTCGATTGGTTTATGAAAATCTTCCTCTTTCGGCAATTCTAAACCCATTGTTGCGAAGAATTGATTGTCAAATTCTTTTGTCGACTCAACTTTTGGAGTTTCGACTTTTGGTTGTATTGGTTCAGGCGCTTCATACTTTAATGGTTCTTGTTCAACCGGAAGTGAACTTCCGCTAAGCATATTAAATAATGCATCATTCAGATCTTCATCGGGCTTAGCGCTTAAACCCGGATGAGGAATTTCGGGTACATGCCTTGGCTCTTCAATAACCGGTTTTACTTCTTCATGCGGCGCACCCGGCAATTCAAATTCGGCCTTTAATATTCCATCTTCATTAAAGATATCCGCTCCAAACTCCATATTATCAACACTAGGAAAACTACTTGGTGATTCTTCAACTTTTTCAAGGGGGTGAACAAGATTTTCTTCTTCGAAGCGGCTTGAATCCGAAATCGATTGAAAAAATAAATGTGTGCCCGAATGATCTTCTGTTTTTGATTCTGCCTTTGTTTCAACATTCGTTTTGGGGTCCTCTTTTATAGGATCCGCCCAAGTAGGCATTACCGGTTTTTCTGAAGTACGGGGTTCATAAGCTGATGGCTTTTTGAAATTTATTTCCTCGTCAATTTCTGACATCGGTTCGCGGAGATTTAGCATCACTTGATGATCTTGTCTAATTAATTCATCTATCTCTTCTTTCATTAACGAAATTAAATAAGAATCTCTAAGTGCTACAGCGGTCGACGTTCTTGACGTCTCTTCAAAAAATTCTTCTTGCCCAAAAAAATCGTTTTCGGTAAAGATGAATGACTTTGTTTTGCCGAGAAGTCGTTTCTTAAGCAAATTTATTTCGCCGCTAACTACTAAGAAAATATGGTCTGAATAATCACCTTCGCGAAATAAAATTTCTCCCTCACCAATTGTAATAAGTCTGCCCTTAATTCCTTGCATGTTCATACCAGCAATATCTACGTTTTTGAGTAACTTACTTTTGCTTAACGAAAGCATTAACTGATTTTCCATTTGTCAGCCTATTAATAAGGAAATATTAAATGAATAAAAGTGAATTCGAAAAAGGAATAAAACACCTTTGCAAACATGATAAAATACTAAGAGACATAATTAAAAACTACGGCATCCGCAATTTACGTTCTCACCGCAAATACTTCAATTTATTATTAGGAGCAATTATTGGACAGCAGCTTTCAACAAAAGCCGCTGATGCAATCCAAAAACGGTTTATGGATTACTTCAATAATCTACCCGAGCCCGAGTTAGTTTTAGCCACCGAAAATACAGTCTTGCGCGGTTTGGGGCTCTCGAACGCAAAAGTAAGTTACGTAAAAGATTTATCACAAAAAGTGCTCTCTAAAGAGGTAAAATTATCCGGCTTCTCCCGCAAAAGCGACGGGGAGGTGATTGCCGAACTCACAAAAGTAAAGGGGATAGGAGTTTGGAGTTCCCACATGTTTTTGATGTTCACCCTGGGCAGACCTAACATTCTTCCCACAGGCGATCTTGGCATTCGCAAAGCTGTTATGTTAAATTACCGCTTGAAAAAAATGCCGACTGAGCAAAGAGTTGAACAAATTGCCAAGAAAAACAATTGGCACCCATACTGCTCTATTGCCAGTTTATATATGTGGCGCAGCTTGGACGGAAAATAATTTTGAGAATCTATATATGGAAAACCTCATCTAATTATGGAAGAAGAAAAACTTATTGAATTAGCACAGAGCGGCGATAGAAAAGCTCTTGGTGAATTGGTTAAACTTTACGAGCAGACTGTTTACAATTTCTCTTTTAAAATTTGCCGCAACAAGGATAAAGCCGAAAACACTATGCAAGAAACTTTTCTCAGCATGGTAAAAAGCTTAAGCCAATTCAGCGGACAATCGAAACTCTCTACATGGCTTTATCGTGTTGTATCGAACCATTGTTTAATGCTTGCGCGCTCACAAAACAAGCATGAATATTCTTCTTTTGAAGATGAGAATGCTTCGATTGATGAAAAGGAAATAGCCGACTGGAAAATTACTCCGGAAAAAGTAACAGAGAACAATGAATTAAAAAATATGCTCGATGCCGCCATCCAAAAATTGCCGGCTGAATATAGAATTGTTTTTTTATTGCGCGACGTTGAAGGCTTATCTACTGAAGAAACAGCAAAGATTGTAGAGCTTTCTGTTGCAGCAACAAAATCCCGGCTTCACCGCGCAAGATCGTTTTTACGAAATGAATTAAACAAGGTATTAGCTTATGAATGATATAAAACCAACATGCAAAGACGTAATGGTTCATATTTGCGATAATCTTGGCGAAGAACTGAATTCCGCAAAATGTGTATCAATCAAAGCACACATGGAAAATTGTGATAACTGCAAACACTATTTTAATTCTGTAGAAACTACAATAGAATTTTATAAGAAATATAATGTTGAACTTCCCGAAGAAGCACACAACAGACTTTTGGATATACTCGGATTGAAAGATTAGAGTTATCCGGCTCTTTTAAGAACCGGATAACTAAACAAATTATTCTTTTGGAGTTTTACGTTTTTTGCTGATCATAATATTATCATTCACATTTTTTATAAAAATTTTACTTCCGCCTCCGTTTAATTCATACGTTCCAACTATATCCTTCTTCTTATCATCATAGCGCATAGATATTTCTTTATAATCCGAGTCTATGCTGTAATTCTCTTTATCTTCTTTCCAATAACCTTGCACATGAATTCTTGCTTCAATTATAGTCTTAGCTATAGATGGAACAATTAACTCTACGGTTCCGTAATTAGTAGATATTTTACTTACGCTGTTTGGCGCCGGATTTAATTCAACTACGATTGAGCCGGAAAGAGTCTTAACATCCACACTTCCGTCTACTTTACCAAGATCGATATCGCCGCCATTGGTTTTTCCTACTACAGATCCATCAGCGCCTTTCATGCATAAGGCGCCTCCATAAGTCTCCATTTTCAAATTACCTTTCACGTAGCCGGCTATAACATCGCCTCCTTGCGTAAACAATTCCGAGTTACCACCAATATCGCCAATATTAATATCTCCGCCATAGGTTCTTACAGTAATTCCCTTAGCAACTGTCTTAATTTGAACATCGCCGCCATTGGTTAGAACCGTTGCACTACCTCCTTTAATTTCACCAATTTGAATATTTCCACCATAAGTATTAACGCTGCAATTTCCGGTAACATCATGCAGCACTATGTCTCCCCCTTTTGTTTCCAAAGAGGTAGCGCCAATAATATTTTTTGTATTGATGTTGCCTCCGTAAGTGTCTATTCTAACACTTCCTTCAACATCATCGGCTAGTTCAATATCACCGGCCATAGTTTTGAGATTAAGATTTAACTTTGCCGGAACTGTAAACTCCATCGCTTGCAAGTCATCCTCTTCTTCATTGCGCAAGAATTTGATCATCAACTCATTCCCATTAGTTGATGTTTCCAGATACTTCAAAGATTCTTCTGAGATACCGACAGCAACGAGTTTTACTTCTTCTTTATCCCAAGTCTTAATGAGAATTGAGCCGGTGTTTAGTTCGAGTGTAAGTGTGCCGCCTTTGCTAATTTTGAAAGTGCGTTCTCCATTTTCAAATTCATCTGCCAATAATTGAGATACGCCGACCAACAAAAAAACCAGCACAATAATTAAAAGTTTGGTTTTCATTTTATTCAACCTCCTTAAGAATAGAAGCTGCGCGATATTTTACAAATTTATTTTTATCGGCTTCGACTCTTTTAGTTAGTACTTGTTTTACTACTTCGTCAATTAATATCCCTTGCAGCTTTATATCTGTTAAAGCATTTATTGCGGAAACACGCAGCCCGGAGTTTTTGTCGTTAGCAAGAACATACAGCAGCGCATCTCTTATTTCATTATCGAACGGGTATTTTTTTAGAACACTTAGTGCTTCACTTCTAACAACCGGGTTCAAATCTTTCTTCAGTGTTTTGATCAACGCGTTTTTTATTTTGGCGTCGGGTTTATAAGCTTCTCTTTCCGCATGATCTGCAAGTATACTTATACTTTTTATTCGAATTCCCGGATTGTTTTGTCCGAGCAATGCAGCAATTAAAGCACGCTTAACCGAAGCATCGTCAAAACTACCTCTGACTATTGTTGATTGGTTTTCGTCAGTTTTTTCAGTTGCGTTAGAGGTACTCTCTGGCAAAACTTTTTGATCTTCTTCAACTAGTTCTGCTTTCTGCGGTGAACCAATTTCAATTGGTGTTTCTAATTTTAGTGAGTTAGTAGCCGCTCTTGAAAACAACAGCATGTAGCCAATTCCGATGCCAAATACGAATGTCGCTATTCCGCCAAAAGCCAACCCGTAATTGTGTAGAAAAATTCTTCTGATTTTATCTTTCAAGCTTTCTGTTTGATCTCCGGACTCTTGAATTCTAATCGTACGAAAAAGATTGTTTCTGAGCGAAGTAAGCTCGGCTTCGCTAATCTCAGCCGATTTGGCTTCTTCAAACAAAGCTATATCTGCTTTTATTTTATCAAATTCTTGTTTCAACTGATCATCTTGCATTAGAATATTTTCGAATTCAATTCTTTCTGCTGCGTTCATTTCATCAAGCAGATAGAGGTACGTATTCTCTGAAAACTTTTCTAAGTTCATGATTTTTCCAAAACAATGTTTTTTAATTTTTCTCTCATTTTATGAGTGGCGGCAAACAAATAACTTTTCACCGCACCTTCCGTACACTGCATCATATCTGCTATTTCCCGGATTTTATACTCCTCCAGATATTTAAGAGTGAATACCATTTTTTGTTTGTTCGGAAGTTGGTCCATTGCTGAACGAACATGTCCGAGTAAATCTTTATTAACTGTTGTCCTTTCAACATCATCGTCACCGGAAATTATTTCGGCAAGTGTCTTGCCGTTCTCTTCTTCGCTCATGATTTCTTTATCAATTGATTCATGATCGCGCTTTCTTGATTTATGAGTTAAGCACACGTTTGTTGTAATTCTAAATAACCATGTTGAAAATTCGCTCTTGAATTGAAAGCTATCCAGTCCGCGATAAACACGCATAAAAACTTCTTGATAAATGTCCTTAGCATCATCTTCACTATTTTTATAAGAACGGGCAATACCCAGCACATGGCGGTCATATTTAAACACCAATTCCTCGAAGGCTTGTTTATCGCCTTTTTGAGCACTTAATATGAGCTGGTAGTCTGTGTTATTCATTTTTTGCCAATCTCTATGCGTTTGGACTCGGAGTTGTAGGAAAAGGTTTTGTTAAAATGGAGAAAATTGTTTTGAGAATACACTTCAAACTAAGTAGCTCACGTTACGCATTTATTCAAACAGCTTCGCCACTAGGACACAAAGCCACTAAGAAATTGTGAATAAGCAAGTGAATTTTGATTTTTTCCTTTGTGCCTTTGAGACTTGGTGGCAAAAAACTATTTCGTGCGTAACATGAGTAAGTAATAAATTGCTCTCCGGTTTACTCCCGAACAGATCAAATTGATCTCTATATCAATAGCTTTTACCAGCGAAGAATTTTAAGCCTTTTCAGCAAATTACACTTTTGGTCTATTCTTCACTTGCTTTTATGCCATAAAATAAGATAATTTCGCATCCACAACTAAAAATCTTAGGCAAACAGCGCAATCTTCAACATAAAAGTAGGTAAAGTGGTGAATAATAGTAAAATGCTTCCGTTTCTTATATTGCTCATTGTTGCTCTTGCAGGTGCTTTTCTAAATTACAGCACCACGCCTGTCGTCGGTGAACCTTCGAACCCCGCAGACATTGCATGGATGTTGACGGCTACAGGTTTAGTTTTATTAATGACCCCAGGCCTATCCTTCTTTTACGGCGGAATGGTAAGTAGCAAGAACATTATCTCCACTATGCTTCAAAGTGTAATTGCCATGAGCGTGATAAGCATTGTTTGGGTTGTAGTTGGGTTTAGTCTTTCTTTCGGCGATTCTATTGGCGGATTTATTGGAAATCCATTTACATATTTTATGTTTCGCGGTGTCGGTGAATCTACTCACCCGAATCTATCTCCTACAATTCCATTATTACTCTTCGCTATGTTTCAACTAAAGTTTGCAATTATAACTCCAGCGCTAATTACCGGATCTTTTGCTGAACGTGCTCGTTTCTCTTCTTACCTATTATTTATGATTCTTTTTTCAATATTTATTTACGCCCCGCTTGCGCATTGGACTTGGCATCCCGACGGATTTTTAAGAAAACTTGGTGTGCTGGATTTTGCCGGAGGAACTGTTGTTCATATGTCCGCCGGTTTTGCAGCTCTTGCCGGTGCAATATTATTGGGACGCAGAAACTCTCACATCAAAGAGGAAAAACATGTTCCGGCTAATATTCCTTATGTAATTCTAGGAACCGGCCTATTGTGGTTTGGCTGGTTTGGATTTAATGCCGGTTCGGCACTTGGCGCAAATAGTTTGGCAACTCTTGCGTTTGCTACTACTAATACTGCTTCTGCATCTGCAGCATTAGCATGGATTTTCTTTGATGTCCTACTTGGAAGAAAGCCTTCCGCCTCCGGCGCAAGTATAGGCGCTGTTGTTGGATTGGTTGCCATAACTCCAGCAGCGGGCTTTGTTTCAATAGGCGCCAGCATTTTCATTGGCTTCGTTGCTGCTGTTATTAGTAATCTTGCTGTTACATGGAAATCAAAATCTACTCTGGATGATACTCTTGATGTGTTTCCTTGCCACGGTTTAGGTGGAATTGTTGGAATGATTATGACCGCTGTTTTTGCGAAGGACGTTGGTCTAATTGCCGGACAAACCCATACATTTTTTATGCACTTACTTGGCTTGGCAATAGTTTCAATTTTTGCTTTTGGCGGTTCTTACTTACTTTACATAGTAACCGATTTTCTTATTCCACTCCGCGTTACAAAAGAGGAAGAAAAAATTGGTCTCGATCTCAGTCAGCACGAAGAAAGCGTTCACTCGCATTTTTAATATCCGGAAAATTCATTCAGCGTTCTAAAGCATCGTGATTGAACATAAAAAAAACCTCTCTGATCTCTCGGAGAGGTTTTTCCTTATCAGAAATTTCTGACCAAATTATTTAATCAGCATCATTCTTCTTACTGATACAAAATTACCTGCTTGCAATCTGTAGAAATAAATTCCGGATGATAATTGTGAGCTAGAGAATGGAGCGTTGTAAACACCGGCTTGTTTGAATTCATTTACCAATGTGGATATTTCATTACCTAATACATCGTAAACCTTTAAAGAAACTTGTCCGGCTTCCGGCAATTGGTAATTGATAACAGTACTTGGATTAAATGGATTCGGGTAGTTTTGATTCAAGGCATATTTAGTTGTGATTGATGTTTCTTCTACATCTGTTGCTGTTAACAAAGAGCTCCAAGAAGCAGCAACACGGATACCATCAAACTTCAGCACTGGACCTTCGTTAGTAATAACACCGCCAGAAGCTGTACCTCCCTGGCGCATAGTAATTGTGCTTAAATCTGTCGGATCATTTTTCGTTGTTTCTACTAATGTAATGTCGGTTGCTGTCGGCTCAGTTGTTTGAATTCCAGAAGAAAAAACGAAAACTTTTTCTTCATCATTCATTGTCCCGGCAACAAAAGTGTGTTTTACTATAACTAGATAAGTTGTGTTATAGTTAAATAATTTTGTGCCATATACATTACCGCCAGATAATTCATTGCTCTTACTAATTCCAAGTTGCCAATTTGTGCCTTGAGCCTTTATATGCAATCTCGCATAATAATTTGTCTGAGAAGATGCTGGTGATAATGCAATAAAATAATCTCCTATAGATGAAGCCGATTGAACGTTAACCAAAAAGGACAAATAAATGCTACCTGAAGATACTGCCGGTGAAAATGTCCTATAAATATCTTGACCGAAATTTTTATAGGAAGTTCCGTTTCCTTTTACAGATAGATAACCAGCATATGTTAATCCAGGTGTTGTCACCATAAATGGATTTGTGTTATTGGAACCAGACAATGTCCAACCATGCGCCTTTAAGGAATCGCCTGAGGTTGCCGTATAATCAAAGTTTTCTTCAAAAAGCACTTGAGCTTTTGTGCTAGTTAATAGAAGAAATAAGAATAAAACTACTAGTAGAGATTTTTTCATTGTGTCCTCGTTAATTTATAGTTAGGAATTAATTGTGAAATTTCTTTATTAAATAATTAGTTATCTAATTTGGATCGTACTACCAATCTTTTAGAAATTAAAACCAAAGCCTACATTAAACCATCTTTCTCTACCATAAAAAACTTTAGCATTAGAGCCAACATGGTTTGTTGTGTTTGTCCCCCCGTCAATAGCCTCAACAATATAATTTTTGTTGTTAAGTAAATTGAACACGTGAAAGTTTAGATTGATTCTTTTAACAAAAAAGTCCGTTAAGTAATAAGTAAACCCTAAATGTAAGTTTGTGATGTTGTAGTCCGGAATTCTCCAAGACTGCGTTCTGTCAAGAGCGTTGGTCCTTTTATCTGGATCAAAGTAGCTGTAATACTTTCCGTAAAACTGATATACTGGATTAATGTACATATTCAAGCTCGACATCAACTTTACTCTGTAATTCAATTGAAGCGTTACCTGCTCTTCAGGATACTCGCTGACGTACAAATCTTTGGTGAAAAGGTCAACTTTTTTAACAGCTGATGGATTATTTTCTGGAACAATCATGGCTGTAACATCGTTTTTATATTTTCCTACTACATATGAGAAGCTTGATTTAAATTCGAGGTCCCGAAGTATTTTGACTCTTGTTTCCAATTCTGCCCCAGTGTGTACTTGGTCCGAACCGGTAATGTTCGCATAAGAAGAAACTGCCTCGCCGGAAAACAAGTCTGTATAAGAATACGCAATAGTAATTGCTCTGTTTTTCCAATTTGTAAAAAAGACATTCGCTTTAACGGCCGCTAGTGGTGAATTTATATTGTAACCTAATTCTGCAATCTGTACAATTTCGTTCTTAGCATTTTCAGAAACTAGATTTGTATTATTAGCAAAAATATTGTTGACCATCGGCGCAGAGGAAAAATAACCTACGTTAAAAAAAACTTGATTGTTCTCATCAAGATTATAGTTAATTCCGGTTTTTGCAGTATAGCCTAAAAAGTTTTGCCATTCTGTTTCTCTCATAGGATCTGAGTTCTTATAAATAAAATAGTCTATCCTCCGGGCTCCAAGAGAGGAGGCGGATAGATTAATAAACATTGAAATTGCATTGGACTTATATTCTAGCTGACCAAAACCTCCAACTTGTCGTACGTGAAAATCATTATAATAGTTTACTTTCTCACCGACCCTAACCATCTTCCCAGTATTATTATTCGTCCCGAGTCCGTTGACATCCTTAAAATCTACATAGTAATCTCCGCCTATTAAATCTCTGATTTCCTGATAATGCTCACCTTTATAATATCGTCCGTCGATTCCTACATTCAGTGTAAAGTCTGAGGACAAATTAGTTTTAAATGTAGAAAGTAATCCATACCAGTCATGATTGTTCACACTATTTCTCAAAATTGTTGAGGTTGAGCGGTGAAGAGTTGAGCTATATTTAACATCAATTGCTTTTGAGTTGATTCCATACACCTTATCATAATCTCTATAGTATTGATATACACTATCCTGTGCTTTCGAAATTGCTGGAGCATATGGTCCCAAAGTTCCCGATCCATACCCTCTTCCCATTGAGTAATAAACAACAGTAGCCAATGTGGAATTTTTATTTACTTGCCAGTTCCAGTTCAAATTAAATTGAGGTTTATGAAATTTATTGATTGCTTCATTAAACCATCCGCCTTGTAAGCGCCCCACTGCATAGTTAAAATCCTTTCCATATTTGTCCCATTCAGCAATAGTCAATCTAGTATAACTACTTGGTCTTTGTCCATGCTCTTGTGGAGCTCCAAACCCGCTAATTTGTAATGTGTGATCACCGAAAAAACCACCTACAGAAAAGAAGTAAACAAATTCTTTATTATAAGTACCAACTGCGTATCCGTCCCAATTTTTTCTTGAGATCAATGCGGTAGCAGAAATATTCGAGGTAAGTTTTTGATGAAAAGAAATGCTTCCCTTGTATAGATTATCGCTTCCATATTCCGATTTAATACGAATATACTCTTCATCTGTTCCCATTCCTTTGGTAATCATATTCATTACGCCGCCAACGGAATTTATCGAATATGGCGAAGCTCCAATGCCTCTGATTACTTGTGTTTCTTCTAGAACATCTCCGATTCCCGCCCAGTTTGACCAATAAACCCACTTGTTTTCCATATCGTTTACCGGAACACCATTAACCATCACGGCAACGTTACGTTGGCTAAATCCTCTGATGAATAAATTTGCATCGCCAGCACCGCCGCCCGAAGTAGAGGCATAAACGCTAGGCGTAGTAGATAATTCCGAGGGTAGGTCTCGTGAGGCTAGCTTAAACTCAAGATCGGCTCCTTTTATATCAGAAAAAGCTACGGGTGTTTCTCTTAAAACCGCCTTTGTACTTTTTACAATCGTCTCGTTAAGTAAAACAGAACTGGCTTCAAGAATAAAATCTATTTTTAAATTTTTATCGACATCTATGTTTCTTGTCTTAGGAGTATATCCTATATATGAAATCGAAATTTCGTAAACACCTTCTTTCACATCCTCAATTACATAATTGCCGTTAATATCTGTATTTGCACCGGTGTTTAGATCTTTAATCATAACCGTAGCACCAATTAATTTTTCGCCGTTAGAGGCATCGCTTACAACGCCGCTAACTTTGAAATTTTGCGCCAAGACAAAACTGCTTGCCGAAAAGAGCAAAGCAATCATTAACAAAGTAAAAAGTTTTTTCATGTTTGTGTTCCTTGTTGATTCGGGAAAATACGGATTGCTATTTGTAGTGTGTTTTCAAACTGGGATTTCACTTTAGCTTTGTCGAAAAATAAGTAAATGCTAATTAATATATCCATCATTCTTTGTCTGGTTTTAATTTTAATGATTTCTTAACGCAATTGTCCGGCAAATTCGATATTCATGGCTAGGAAAAAATCTTCCTCTTTCTACGAAACTTTTCGTATATGTCGTTCGTCTCAAGAACTGAAAACGAAAAGGAACCTGAAATGTCTAAGAAGTCGCTTCTAAAACCAACTGATTCCGAGCTTGAAATACTC
>CAZEDR010000016.1:0-21436 GCA_964510975.1 uncultured Melioribacter sp.
CTCCTCTGTTGGACCACAGGAAATAAGGAATTAAAGTAGCTTCGTTTCCGTTAGTATTTATTTTTACTGCTTTTATTGGTTCAGATACAATCCTCATTTCATGTAATCCCAGCTTAGTATTTTTATTTATGCCAATGTTTAAGTTATTTGAATTATCTATCCCTTCGGCACAATACACAAATGGGCCATATTCAATTGCAACTTTGTTTTTGTTTTCCACTACTCTTTCATTTGATACTATTTTGCGAATGTTCATAGGTAGATTCAATTCAATATTATCGCCTTTTAGCCAACTCTTACTTATTTCAATATAACCGTTCGGGTTTATTTCCAGTTTTTTCTCTTCGCCATTGATCTTTAATACTAAAGAACTGTCACTATAACTAATGTTAGAATATAAATCTGCTCGGCTAATTTTGTTTACTACCCAATCCGGAATGCGAAGGCATAAATCAAAACTGATAGTTTTTTCTGGATTAATATTTATTGAGATTTTCCCATTCCAAGGATAATCTGTTGTTTGGCTTACATTAACGTTCACATCATTGATAATCATACTGGAATTATTTGCTGCATACAAATTAATGTACAGTTTATTCTTTTGAGTCGCATAAATAAGTCCGGGAATTGTAGGTAAGAATCGGATTAAATTGGTTGGACAACAAGAACAGTCGAACCAATCTTGGCGCGTGCATGAACCCATATTAAACTTATGAGTTCCATCTGATTCTAAAGGATTTGGATAGAAAAATTTCTTTCCGTTTTGCGAAATGCCGGAAATTACACCATTATATAAAGTGCGTTCTATGATATCATAGTATTTGGAATTTCCGGAAAGTAAAAACATGCGATGGTTCCAATAAACGCTGCCAATAGCGGCGCAAGTTTCTGAGTAAGCAGTACCATTTGGCAATTCATAATTTTCTCCAAATGCTTCACCTTTTCTTCTTGATCCCAAACCTCCGGTGAGATACATTTTTTTACTGAAAGTATTTTCCCAAATTCTATTAACTGCATCGCGGTATTTATCATCATCGTAGATTGCAGCAATATCAGTCATACCAGCATACATATAAACAGCTCTCACAGCATGCCCAACAGCTTCTGATTGCTGAATAACCGGAATATGATCTTGGCTATAAGAACCAAATAATTTATGAGATGAGGAATCTCCTCGAGTGTCTAGGAAAAATTTCGCGAGTTCTAAGTACTTAGCTTGATGAGTTATGTTATATAACTTAATTAGTCCCGTTTCAATTATTTGATGTCCCGGTGGGATATTTAATTTACCAGTACCAAAATTCTCGATTAGTAAATCAGCATTCTTTAAAGCAATTTCTAAGAGGTTTCGTTTCCCCGTAGACAAATAATGAGCTGCGGCGGCTTCGAACAAATGACCACTATTGTATAATTCATGACTCGACACTTCATTTTCCCATCTATTTTTAGATGGCTTTACCCAATTCACCGGCGGATTCATTCTGTCAATTGTGAACCATGTTGTTAAGTAGCCGTCTTTTTCCTGTCCAACTTTTATAATTGCAATTACTGAATCCAGATATGCATCAAGACTGGAATTGGGTTTACTAACTAATGAGTAGGAAGCTCCTTCAATTATTTTATATAAATCCGTATCATCAAAGGGCATCTTGCCTTTAGTAGTTCCGGTTTTTAGTCCACCGGCGATTAAAAAATTTTCCATACGGCCTTCTCTGTAACATTTATCAAAGGCATAATTAATCGTCGAATCTTGTATCAACTTTATTTTTGGGAGCCAGAAAGTGTCGCTGAGTTTAACTTCCTTTATGTCCACCGCAGAAATTGGATAGTCGTTAAATTGTACCTGTGCTGTTAAACAGCTTAACGGAAATAAAAAAGAGAAAAAAAGTTTATTTAGTTTCATTCGCATTTATTTTTATTTTCAATATAAATTCATTTAACCAGTTCAAATAACAATATCATAGTATTAGAACAATGAGTTAATTGAAAGCCGGAAAGCGAGTTTAATTCACCAAATTGCGCAAGCTTAGGTCACATTTGTTTATGAAGTAGGATTACTCTTTGTAGTATTTCCACCGATTCTCTCAAAATTCTATTTTGATTAAAGCCAAGTTAATTTTTTGATATGAAATACATGTATAGAATTTGAAATCACAATGTCTTTTCTTTTACGAATAGATATGCTAAAGATTAAATTCATAAATTTGCAGAAGCATGTGTTTGCTAGAAAGATTCACTCACTATTTGTTTATCTGAAATTATGCATCTTTTTTCAACAACTGAAAATTACATTTAAAGGGATATAATATGAGAAAACTATTTTTGTTTTTTTTACTTAGTGCTGCAACTTTGCTTGCGCAACAAAACGAGTGGGAAAACCAAAAAGTATTTGGTATTAACAAAGAGTATTATCATGTAAACGTAGTGCCTTACAGCGATACCAAGAGTTCACTTTCCGGCGAGTTTACACAATCTGGCTACTACAAATCACTAAACGGAATTTGGAAAATCAATTATGTAAGCAAGCCATCGGAAGCGCCAACTGATTTTTTCAAACCGGAGTACTCAACTTCAAACTGGAAAGATGTTAAGGTTCCTTTCAGTTTAGAAAATGCCGGGTTTAGCGAATTCATCTTTCTAAATATCAGACATCCATTCGATTACAGTAACCCGCCTTTGGTCGGTAGCGTTTTCAATCCGGTTGCATCATACAGAACAAACTTTACTGTTCCTTTTGATTGGAATGATAGAGAAGTTTTCCTCAACTTCGATGGAGTTGAAGCTGCATTCTATTTATGGATAAATGGCAAAAAAGTTGGATACAGCGAAAACAGTTATTGTCCCGCAGAGTTTAATGTTACGAAATATTTAAACGCCGGAGAAAACACTCTGGCAGTTCAAGTATACAGATTCAGCGACGGAAGTTATTTAGAAGATCAAGATTTCTGGCGGTTAAGCGGAATCTTTAGAGATGTCTTTCTTTATTCTGAGCCAAAAGTATCTATTAACGATTACACAATTACAACTGATTTGGACGAGAGTTACGTAAACGCAAAGCTTAATCTTACTTTAAAAGTTAGAAACTGTGCTGAACTAGAAAACAACGAAGAATTACTTGCTGAAGTTGCGCTGATAGACAAAAATGGAAAAGAAATCTTTAGAGATAAAACAGAGAGATTTACTTCGACAAATAATAAAGAAACAATTGTTAAATTTTCCAAAAATATTTTGGACCCGGAGAAATGGACTGCTGAGACACCAAACTTATACTCTCTATTAATTTCTCTAGTTGATAGTAAAGGAAATGTAACCCAGAATTTATCAACAAAAGTTGGGTTTAGAGAAATCGAATGGAAAGATGGAATCCTAAAAGTTAACGGGCAACGAATTTTGGTTAGAGGTGTAAACCGCCATGAGCATGATGCCGTTTCGGGCAGATATGTAACAAAAGAAGCTATGATTGATGACATTAAGCTGATGAAGCAGTTTAATATAAATGCAGTTAGAACTTGCCATTATACAAACAATCCATTATGGTATAGATTGTGCGATGAATATGGTCTCTATTTATGCGCAGAAGCAAATCTTGAATCTCACCAATACTGGAGCAGATTCTCGCAAGATTCAACTTGGCTAGATTCATTCTTAGACCGAAATGCCGGCAATGTTGAACCATATAAAAATCACGCATCAATACTATACTGGTCTTTAGGAAATGAATCTGGTTTTGGCCCTAACCATGTTAAGATGTCAGACTGGATTCACAAAAACGATCCAACACGTCCGGTGCATTATAATCCCGCAAACATAGATCCCTCAATTGATATTATTGCACCAATGTATCCTTCGGTTGAAGGATATATTAGTCAAGCTAAAGAAAATAACAGACCTGTCATTATGTGCGAATACGCTCACGCAATGGGAAACAGTTGCGGCAACTTAAAAGAATACTGGGAACCATCATACACACTACCTAGAGCGCAAGGTGGATTTATTTGGGATTGGATGGATCAAGGTTTTTATGCAAAGGATAAAAATGGAAAAACATTCATCGCTAACAGTGGCGATTTGAACGATCGTAGATCCGAAACATATGTTGCGTTCGACGGAATGATTTTAGCTGATAGGACTCCTCAACCGGAATTATATGAGTACAAGTATATTATTCAACCGGTAAAAATTAGTTCCGCTGATTTGAATTACGGAAAAATTAGAATTCTAAACAGATATGAATTCACCAATCTGAATGTTTTGTACGGAGAATGGGAGTTATTAGAAAATGGTAACCAAATTCAAAAAGGTGAATTTGGAAAAGTTGATCTTAATCCGGGAATGGAAAAAGAAGTCGCAATTCAATTCACTAAACCAACACTTAGAGTTAACAGCGAATATTTTCTGAATATCACTTTTAAATTAGCTGAAGATAATGATTGGGCAAAAAAGGGACACACCGTTGCATGGGAACAATTGCAATTGCCTTATAAAACAGAAAAAAATCAATATGTAATTGATAAGAGTGTTGGTAAACTAAAAGTCGAGGAAACAGAAGAGCTCATTAATTTTACTGGGACGAACTTTAATCTCAGCTTTAACAAAAAATCCGGGACTATTTCATCAATTAAGAATGAAGGGATTGAAATTCTCAAACATGGTCCATCAGCTATACTTTACCGCGCTCCAAGTGATAACGATGAAAAGTGGTGGAATGTTTCGAGTCCGGCTAGACAATGGCGAAAGGTTGGATTAAATTACCTAAAGTTTGAGGTTAAGAAAATTTCTGTAAAGAAGGGAGATAAAGATTTCTATGATGTAGAAGTTGTACAAAAAGTATTCAGCGATTCGGCAGCTCACATTATGGATAACGTTATTGCTTATAGTGTTTTCCCTAATGGTGATGTGTTTGTACGAAGTAGTTTTGAATTTGCAATCGAAGCTTCTGATATAGCAAATAGAGAGTTACCGAGAATTGGAATGCAGATGATCTTGAATCCGCAATTTGAGAATTATAAATACTACGGACGTGGCCCATGGGAAAATTATTCGGACAGAAAAAACTCTGCAATGCTGGGAGAATATACTTCTAAAGTTGACGAACAATTCTTTCCATATTCTAGACCGCAGTACACCGGAAGCAAGACGGATGTAAGATGGGCTTCTTTAACGAATAATGAAGGTATTGGTATTGCAGTGAGCGGATTCCCAACAATAGAAACTACAGCGCTGCATTATGGAGAAAATGATTTAGATAAGAAAAGTTTTGTAGAGATCACCAAGCGCGATGATGTTTACTTTACAATTGATTATTTGCAAAATGGTTTAGGTGGTGCGAGTTGCGGACCCGGAGTGAGATCTGAATATTTACTTCCTTTAAAAAATGTTACTTATTCATACAGAATTAGTTTAGTTAGCCCTAAGAATAAGATTTCTAATTTGATGAGTAGTTCTCCTTTTTTAGAAGCTCCGGAAATACTTCCAATAGAAAGATTTTTGTACAAAGGATTGCAAACTGTTGAAATTATTTCTCCTATTGATGATGCCAAAATAAGATATACTTTGGATGGTACTGAACCTACTGAAAGCTCTCAACTATATAAAGAACCAATCAAAGTTTCTGCTGAATGCACAATTAAAGCCAAAGCATTTAAGAAAGGGTTTAATCCTTCTTTATCTGTTTCTCACAATTATAAAATCAGAGAATTGTTGTATGAAAGCCCAACAATAAGATTTGGCGATAAAGCTGCATCAGCGGAAGTTGAATCAAGCGGATATAAATCATTTGCCATTTTCATTACAGATCCAGATCATTCAACGGACCGCGATCATGCTGATATTATTGAACCGGTGTTGGTAAAGAAAGATGGGACAGAAATTTCATTAACAGAATTAGTCCCATACAAAACATTCCAAGGATGGAAAACACTAGCTATAAATAAAACTGTTGATGGCAATCCAATAAAAGTTGCCGGAACAGTTTACAAAACCGGACTGGGAACACACGGAATAGCAGAGATGTGGTATAATATGAAAGACGAATACGTGAAAATAAAATTAAAAGTCGGCGTTGATGATGAAAGCCGTGGTACCGGAAGTTCTACCATCGGGTTTAGTGTAGTTGGAATTAGATGATTGATACAGAAAGTTCACAGCAATATGATATGAACTTAAGGAAGCTGTCTCAAAAGTAAAGTTTTATCTAATAATTGCCCGCCGCGCAAAAAAACTGCGGGACAGGTAACGCAGATTTAACTGATACTTCGGTAAACTCAGTACAGGTTTTCGAAGATTATTTTATTGGATTATTCCTTTTGAGACACCTCCAATATTTTTAGGAAGCTTATGAACAAGTGAAAGAATTTTGAACACTGTAGTTTTTAAGCTATTATTTTATTGAAATAAGAATCTCATACATAACAAAGATTTATTATGTGCTCATTCATACTCGATGCAGATACCCAACTTATATGCCGCTTAAATGGTAAGTTCGTTCCATCTCATAATTACATAAAATCAAATTCTTAATTCGGCCTAGTACTCACTTTCCAATTGTAATGATGATCGTGAGCAAAGACCTGCTTATGGTAAGTAGAATGCAACATGACATGTTTAGTGGTTGATTTGCAATCATCTGCGTGAATTTCACTTTTTTGAGACGACTTTTGTGCCACACACAGAAAATACTCTAAACGCATTTGTATCTAACTAAAAATTTACAGTATCATTATTTCATTGTCTTTATCGAAGAAATGCAGCTTCTCGCATTTTAGATAAACATCTATTCTTTCCCCCACTTTTGGTAATTCCGAAACTCCGGTTTTGCACACAAACTGAGCCCCGTCAACATTAAAATATATATTTACATCACTTCCCATTGGTTCAACTAAATCTGTAACCCACGAGCATTTTTGAGTACCGGTAATGTCGATCAAACTAATATCCTCCGGTCTGATGCCAAGAAAGATTTCTTTTCCACTATAATCAGCAAGTTTAGTTCTTTGGTCTTCAGATAATTGTATTAGTAGTGCTGCGTTCATACTTCTAAAGATCGAGCAATTATTTTCCTCGAAAATTTTTCCTTCAATAAAATTCATTGGCGGAGTGCCGATAAACCCGGCAACAAATTTATTGACCGGTTTATTATAGAGATCAAGCGGTTTATCTATTTGCTGTACAATTCCATCTTTCATCACAACAATAATATCACCCATAGTCATAGCTTCAACTTGATCATGTGTAACATAAATCATAGTTGCCTTAAGCTGGTGATGAAGTTTAGAAATCTCGGTTCGCATCTGTACGCGAAGTTTTGCATCAAGATTACTCAAAGGTTCATCGAAAAGAAAAACTTTTGGTTTGCGCACAATTGCACGACCCACAGCAACTCTTTGCCTTTGTCCACCCGAAAGCTGTTTTGGTTTCCGATCCAACAATTCGACAATGCCCAATACATTGGCTGCATAATCAACCCGCTCTTTTATTTCTGCTTTTGGAATCTTTCTCAATTTCAATCCGAAAGCCATATTTTGAAATACCGTCATGTGCGGATACAAAGCATAATTTTGAAATACCATAGCAATATCGCGATGCGCTGGAGCAATATTGTTTACAATTTTGCCATCGATAGATAATTCGCCCTCGCTAACTTCTTCCAAACCGGCAATCATTCTAAGTGTTGTAGATTTACCACAACCCGATGGACCGACTAAAACCACAAACTCTTTATCTTTTATTTCCAGATTAACATTATTGACCGCTTTGTTTTTCCCATCATATACTTTCGAGATGTTAACCAATTTCACTTCTGCCATAATGTTCCTCTTAGAATTATTTTAGTAAAACAAGTTTAAGCTTGCTAACATGTTCTTCGGCATTCATTATACAGACATATAAACCAGATGCAACGCTATTGCCGGAATCACTTGTTCCATCCCATATTGTTTGATAAGCTCCTTGCACATATAGCTTGTTGATAAGAGTTTTTACTTTTCTTCCAAGTATATCGTATATATAAATTCCAACATGGGATTGATTTGCAACTTTAAATGTTATAACAGTTTCCATATTGAACGGATTAGGGAAATTTAAACCGAGTGTTGATTCTGTTGGCAGCGAATTTATATTCGTCCCTCCTTCAACGTATGTATGAATATCATCAAGCGCTTTAATTGCATTAGGCAAAAGGGCGTAATCATAAATTCTAAAATCATCAAGAATGCCTTTAAAATTATAATTAGCATCTGAAGGCAGCATCTGCGCAATTGTGAGATCAACATTTGATGCAAGCAGTTTACCGGACCAAGTTGTAAATGAATTTAATTCACCATTGATCCAGATTTCAACATCGGAGCCGTCATAAGTAACAACGCAATTATAAAGTTTGTTAGCATCAAGGGATGATTCACTATCAAGATCCAAAATATTGTTGCCTGTTTTATCTGTTTTAATAGTCCACCGTAATTTTCTATTAGATATGGATGCTTTTAACCTTTTATCATAACTTCCGTGAGAAATGATATAAAGCTCTTTCGTCGGAAGTTGATCAAGCTGCATCCAAAAGGAAATTGAAATTGAATTTTGGAAATTAATTGATGAAGAATTTTTGATCTGAACCTTATCATCTATTCCGTCAAACCGGATCGCCTTTGAAGAATTATTAAACCTGTCATTTGTAAAAACCGCACCTGTTAGTATTCCGTTGTTTCCTCCACCGGTTTCATCATTCGCATTACCGTTGAAAGGATAAAATGCCACAAGATTTCCAGTTGTATATTTTTTGAAATCTCTAACCATCACTTTAATACTGTCAATTACGTTCACTTCTTGACTATCACTTACTTTGCATTTTATATAGTAATCTCCCTCGGTAAGAGGCGTTATCCATGTAATTACAGAATCGGCTTGGCTTTGATTAATCGTTCCATACTCAGATGACCATGAATAGGTTAAGGCATCTGAGTCCTTATCGGAAGCGCTGCATATAATATTTGTATTCTCTCCGATATTAATTTTTCTTGGACTTGCCTTAAGATAGTTTATTTGTGGTGGGTGATTTATTTGTTCAACAATTTTGATAAATATTTTAGCTGTATCCTTCGCTCCTTTTGAATCTTCAATGATTACTTCGATTCCTAAAGCGCCCGTATCATTCGGTGCAGTAAAATCGACCGTGGAACTTTCACCCGTAATTAGACCTCTATCCGCTTTCCATTTATAAATGAGTTGATCACTATCTTTGTCCGTTGCAGTGCAGTATATCTTTGTCGATGTTCCCTTGACAATAGTCGATGTTACTAGCGATAAACTTTTTATTCTAGGCGGATAATTAGAAACTTGAATACCGGAATCATAATCCACAACTATTCCATTGATCAACAATTGCTTTAATTTATGTTCGACCTTTCCGGACGGAGGTGTTAATACAATAATCAAAGCAGAGTTCGCGGGGATTGTAATATTTGTAATGGTGGAAACGTTTTGTGCAATAAACTGATTTGTAACTGATTCATAAACGTCAAAATTTCCAGATGGAAGGTTCACTTCAACATTTTTGCTAACTTCATATGGATTGAAGAGAAGAAACGACGGGTAAGATTTTTTTTGAAAGAAATCCGTTTTATTCAAATCCAATTTAAGAATCATCGGAACATTTGTCGTATCGAGTAATCCGGCTAGATATCCAACCGATGAAGAACTATAGAGCGATAGATTTGTTTCAGCCCACCCACCGGTTTTTGCATCACCGGTTGCTTCGGGCCAGCCCGAATTGGATTTTAATAACGCTTCATAAGCTATGTTCGAATTGGGATCATATTTTTGCGACCAACTTTCGCTATCCTGACGAAGGTCCTCAAGATATTTTGAATAAAACAATCTTGCAGAGTTTGCAGCATTAAGTACCCACTTGCCTATCGTACGTGCAAATCTTTCTTCATACCTTGCCAAAGGAACCAGTGCACCAATTTGTTGAAAAGTATTCATCGCAAATGCATATTGTTTTTCGGAATCTTCGCCAATCAAACCATTGATATCATAGACTCCCCACTTACCCAAGAGTACATTCCATTGCCGTAGGAACGTAATACTAAAACACCAGTTGAACATTTTACTTATATCGTAATCGGTCCCGATCTCGGCATTCATTCTTGCAGCCGTATAAACTCCGTACGGAAGTTGTATTTCATAAGCGGGATTTGCAGTGAGTGAGTTTAGAAATTCCATGCACCACTCAGCTCCGATTAAATATTTTTTTTCTCCAGTCTTCACATATGCATTGTATAAAATCCAGCCAACCGCTCCGGCAGCCTCTGGTTCTTCAACATCAAGCTTATATGGCTGCTTGTTTACAAAATCCCACCCACGAAATGAGAAATTACTTTTCTCCCAAGGAGTAGTATTGCCGCCGCTTAATCCGGCAACTTCAAGAAAACGATCTGCAACAGAAATGAATTGATAATCATAATCATCCACAATTGGATACAAGGAATAAAGTTGATAAAAGAAAACATTTGGCATCGATTCGTACCACCAATCATCAAATGTATTGTTGTTTGGTGAATTTTTATAGATGTTCATCTCCGGCCGCTTGTTAAAATATTCCCGGCTCATCTTTACCCAATTAAAACCATTCTTATTCTCTTTATCGATTCCGACCAAAGTTGCACCAACAATTGAAGGTAGAATATTTATTGCCTCACCACTTGCTGTATTTTTTGCTCCAACGTAAGAGTGTAAACCATAACTTTGCTCACCGGGATAATTAATCGTACTGTTCTTGAAAAATATAAGTGGCAAAAAATCCCCTTGTGCATTAATATTATATGCTAGTGAATCATATCCTACCGCAACTGATTTCCAATCTCGCATCAGATACGGCGATGGAATATTCGGCATTGCTTCAATTCTCCCAATGTTTATCTGCTGCGGATAGACATTTACAAAACAATAGAAGAATACAATAATCTTCAGAATTACAATTCCACCATATTTTTTTACAGTATTGTTTTCCACAATCACTCGCATAAAAATTGGTTTAATGTATAAATGACAAGATCGTTTGCAGCTAAAATCTTATTCCTCACGGGTTTGATCTTAACCTCACGCTTTTCGCCGGGAAGAAGAATCATCCCTCTTTCCAAAAAATCTGTCGATGAAGCAATCACATCAACAAAAAATGCCGGTTTATCCGCCGAGATTATCACTGTTTGTTCTATATCATTTTTTGAAATTTTCAGTTTAATTTTTGTTTTGGGCAGTTTCAGATGCTTCCATTCCTTGAATTGCAAAATATTTCTGTGAATTTGATTCCCTTCTGCATCATACAAGGTAGCAATCAGAATATCTGTGCTAGCGTATTCTTTACTCATTACCCGAATACAATTAATCGATTCCTTCAATAACGTGACAGACGACTTTTCCTTCAAAATAATTTTCCCGTTATGTGAACTGAACAGATTGATTTGCAGAAGGCATTTAACGTCCTTCTCGTTTTGATTCAAGGCTATAAGTTCAATGCGATCATCATACGAGAAGAATTTCAACGCAATTGGTGAAAAAGAATTTTTTACAAAATGATATGATAATTTTGGTTTCAACTCGCTGTCAATTAAAGCCCAGCTTGTTACGGGCCAAGTATCGTTTATCTGCCAGATGATACTCCCGTTTGTTTCCGGTTGGTTGAAACGCCAGTGTTCGAGACATGTTTTTAATGCAAGCCCTTGATTCAACTGCGCGAGATAAATGTATTCATCCCATTTTGTACTCAACGGAAGATGTGCACTTAGAAAACGGGTAACTCTTTCGGGACCTTCGATTTGTTTGTTGTGGAATTCAAATATTTCGCCCTGAATTTTTCTTTCTTTCTTTGGAATAAACTTTTCAAAAGTAGATTTGTTCGCCGGTCCTTGAAATCCAAACTCTGTGATAAACAGACTCTTGTCTTTAACAACTTCATTATAATCAATCCACCGGCTCCAAACATCCCATTGGTGCCGGTTGCCGCTCGTCTGTGAATTCGGGTCTTCACCATATCCGAACGGCGATGATGGCAAATATGGGCGTACCGGATCGAGTTCTTTCAATAACAGGGGAATAATTTCGTGATATATTTTATAACCCGTCATTAGTTTGTAACTTGTTTTTTGCTGCTGATACCACATCCATTCATTCTCATTATTACCGCACCAAATTGCTATCGATGTATGATGTTGCAATCGGTTTATGTTATAAGAGAATTCTTTTTTTATGTTTTGAATGAAATCATCATGTTCCGGATATGCGCCGCAAGCAAACATGAAATCTTGCCATACTAAAAGTCCCAGCTCATCGCACAGTTCATAAAATTTATCGTCTTCATAAATACCACCGCCCCAAACACGAACAAGATTCATATTTGCTTCTTTCGCGTATTCGAGCAACGCTTTATATTTTTCTCTTTTTACTCTCGGAAGAAATGCGTCGCCAGGAATCCAATTTGCTCCTTTTGCAAATATCTTTTTTGCGTTGACGATAAATCTAAAAGTATTTTCACCTTTCTCCTCAAGCTGAAGTTCGATTTTTCTGATACCAATTTTTTTACTAATAGAGTCCACAATAATTTGCGAAGCATCTTCAAGTTGAATTTCAAGGTTGTATAGATTTGGATTGCCATAACCGTTCGGCATCCAGAGAAAAGGTTTTTCTATTTCCAGTTGTACCCGATTACCGCCTTTTGATATTTCAATTTGTTTCCCATAACAAGAACCATCAAAAGATAAATTCACTTTTGCGGTTATGATTTCTTCAGTATTCTTTGTAGCATTAAAAAGAATTTCAACAACAGCAGTATTATCATATAGTTCAAGAGTGTTAAACCGAGTGTCATTAATTACTGCTTTATGTTCTTTAACTAGATAAACATTTCGCCAAATCCCCATCGTCGGAAACGAAGGACCCCAATCCCATCCAAAGGAATACTGTGCCTTTCTTATATGTACGCGGTGCGATTCCAGTGCCACCGGAAGTTTACCGAATTTATTTTCTTCTTCAATACTGTAGTTAACCGGAGATCTAAAAAATATTTCCAGTTCATTTTTCTTTGGCTTTAGACTTTTCGATACATCAAATTCATATTTCAAAAACATATTTTCCGAAATACCCAGGCATGTTCCATTTAGATATATTTTTGATATTGTATCGAGTCCTTCAAAAACTAACTTAACAGGAAATGAATCGCCGGATTCAAATGGAGAATCGAAAACGGTTTTGTAAATCCAATCCGATTCGGCTATCCATCCCAGCTTAATTTCGTTATTCGAGTAAAAGGGTTCATCAATTAAATTATTTTTTAAAAGATCGGTGTGAACAGTGCCGGGCACATTGGCATTTATCCATTTTTTATTTCTAATTTCTTTAGGCGCTAAAGCGGAATATTTATCACCAAGTTTTAACTTCCATTCTCTATCTAAATAAAACTTTCCATGCATTTTATGCAGTTACTCCTTCATTCTACCAGAATTATAATTTAATTTCCAGCCAATCGGTTTTGTTTTCATGCTTAAAATTGATAGTTGTCTTGTACCCTTCGTTAGTAGAATCGACAATTATGCTTTCCAATTTATTTCCATTCAACATGACAACTTTCGGTTTCTGCTTCGACGATATAATTGTTTTGTTGCTGTGACCTTTGAAAGCTTCGAGCATGATTTTCATTTCACCGGTTTTCTTATCAAACGAACATGATTTTAAAATTGAGTTTGATGTTTGAACAAACGGTTCGTTCGTTTTACCGAGAGTAAGCTGAATCTTCCCGTAACTTTTTGTTTCAAGCGGAACGACTAAAGAATTTATTTCTTTTCCGTCGATCTCTGTTTTTTGAGATCTACCTTTACCGATTCCAACCTTTACCAATTTGCCGTTCACGGTAAGATCGAAAGAACAACTTTGTTGATCTTTGAGAAGAAACGGACTGAACTCAATGTTCCACTCGTTGTTATTTATTCCGAACAAATTATAGAGCGAATAAAGATACCATCCGGCAGCCCACATAAATTGCGGTTTATCTATTGTGCCGTAAGCTTTAGGGTCATTAATATTTCCATTGCGCACTTCGTACATCGCAGGTTGCCCGTTCGGTCCGCGCATAATCCCATCAACCGTCATAACATTTCTTATAAACTCTACCGCTTTTTCTTTTTTGCCGTTCGCTATCAGCGCCAAGGAATACCAAGCATTTGAGTGAGTCCATATTCCACCGTTTAAATAATAATATTTATCGCCGGCTTCGTTGCCTGCGAAATGCCAAAAATCACCGAGTTCGCTAAAATCCATTGGATAAACGGTGTACACACCTATTTTCTTATCAACGATTTTTTTTTCAGCCGTATTGATCATCTCCGAAATTTTCTTTCCCTCTATCAATCCGTAATGTGCAGCAAGTAGTGAGCCGCTGTAATAATGTTCATCAAGCGTATCGGCGCCGGAAGAATTCATCAAGTAGCTGAATTCATCTATCCATAATTTTTCATTTAGCTTTTTTGTCATCCGGTCGGATAGTTGCTCCAGTTCCAAAAGTCTATTTTCATTTCTAACAAGAACACTCGACAAATATGAAAAAGAACGGATCGCCTTAATCGCGAGAATCGTCATGTAACTTCTCTGTCCGTATTTTTTCCCTATGTCCCACCAATCAGGACGGTACGACCACATCAAATCATCGTCACCTTTTGTTTTCAATGCTTGCGTCAAAGATTTTTCAACATAAGGATAAAGCTCTTCCGATAATTTCTTATCGCCAGAATGTTTAAGATATTCAGATGCAACAATTATGAACCAGAAATTATTCCAGTTATCGTGATCGGCAAACTCGGTTACAAAAGATGAATCTTTCCAATAGTATGCATGTGGAATTATCTTTTCATCGTTCGCAAGCTTTTTTATAAAGCGTAGATCGTTTTTAACTCTTTCAAGATCAAAATTAACTGCGGCAAGATCGGTCAACAAAACATCGTGAGTAAAATAAAAATTGTATTCGGCGGGGCACGGCATCGGCATAATTTCGCCGTCGATATAATGTCTGCACGTTTCCAACATAGCTTTAGACCAAAGCACAGAACGGTCCAGCATTTTATCACCCGTTGTAAATGTTGAACTTTCAGCAATCTTTTTTATGATTGAATTTTCAAAATTGCTAACCTCGTTTTCATAATTGCCCTTTAAGTAGCCGGCAATGAGTCGCCCTTCCTCTTCTTTACAACTACCAATAATTTGGACCGCAATAAGTTTTTCACCGGGCAGTAGTTTTTTCTTATAAATAAAATTCACTGAAGGATCATCAACAAATTTATGCCCGGCAAATTTTTCTTTGAAAAAATCGTTATTCGAAGATTTTGAATCGATGACCTGAACATCGAAAGGCTGTTCCTTTCCGTTAACAATAAACATCGTTGCATTCTGTGTTTCATAATCGTTATGATTTAGCAAAACGGTTTCGCCGTTTCCTAAAACTTCATTACTAATATCATTGCTTAATTTGAAAGTATGGCACGTGCGAAATGCTGAAGCATTTTTTGTGCAAAGTTCAACCTCTTTTGTTCCTTTTGTTTTGTTAGTAATTAAATAGCTGATAACAACTGCCGGTTTATCTTTTGTAAATGCGTACGAAAGCTCAACTGTTTTTTCGCTGTCTTCCTTTTTGAAATTGAGAGAGAAAGGAGTTAAATCAAATGCGAGTGGTTGATTATTCAGCCATTCCATTTCCGATTCGCCGAATTTAAGTCCGATATCCATTACGAATGTCGTATCGCGTTTCCAATAATCAGTGCTGAGATCAATACTATTTGCAATCGGGTAGTAAAAACTAAACCTCTGTGGAACTGGATAACTGTGATGAAATTCCAATCCGACAAAGTAACTGCCTACTTCTATTTTCGCATCACCCCGGTAATTAATTTGCAATTCTTTTTTACCGCTTTGCCCGGGAACATGAATTATAAACCCGGTTAGTAAAAAGAAAACGATATGGTATTTCAAAATTGCGTTCATCCGTTGATTATCTTATCGAGCAATTCATTGAGATCGACAGAAGCAAAACTACTTGCGTAGTCAGACATCGCGTACGGAAAAACTAGATCCTTTCCATTAATCACTCCGCCACATGAATAAACAACATGCGGCACATAGCCTTCGCGTTCCATTTCGTTAGGTTCGAGCAACGGTTCTTTTAATCTTCCAAGCAATTTTGTTGGATCATTTTTATCCAGCAAGAAAGCGCCGATAACGTATTTCCGTGTAGCGCCAACCCCATGACTTAAACAGAGCCAACCTTTCTCCGTTTCAATTGGTGAACCGCAGTTTCCTATCTGGAAAAATTCCCACGGGTATTTGGGTTCCATTAAAAGTTGTTTCGATTCCCATTTATAAACGTCATCCGAAAACATAATGAAGTTGTTTTCGTTATCTTGACGTGAAAGCATCACGTATTTACCGCCAACTTTTCGCGGAAACAAAGCCATTCCTTTGTTTTGTATTTCCTTTCCCTTCAACTTTCCAATTCTGAATTTCAAAAAATCTTTAGTTTGCAAAAGCTGTGTAGAGATATTATGCCCGTCATATGCACAATAAGTTGCAAAATATACTTTTTCATTTTTTTCATTTTCGAATTCGACAAAACGTGCATCCTCAATTCCATTTGATTCGGAAAGTAATTGAGGGAACAGCGATCTTTCGGCAATATTGTCTTCCGGGTTGAAATATGCTTCGTAGATATCTTCTTCTAACATTTTGATTTCCGGCATTTCAACAAAACGAGAGGGTTTATCTATTTCGATGTTATTTTGTTCATCAATCGTTCCGCTTCTTAACACAAGCGATGAAATGTGTCCTTCGCCGGTGGCTCGTAAACTCACTATAAAACGTTTTTTGCCTAAGGGTAAATCCGATTGATCGGGGTGCCAAACCATTGATGGATTGAACAGAGCGGAATATTCGAGTGAATATTCGTTTGAAAAATATGCGCCGATTAATAATTTACTTTCAGTAGAAGCAGATTCCAAACCATCATGATATTTTTTAACCGCTTCAAATCTTTTTTCATAAAACTGTTCCATTCTTTTGTGGCGTGATGAATAAAGCTTTTTTACGTTATCGTATTCTCGTATAACATCATTCTGCTGCAAGTCCGTTATTCGTTTTATGATTTTCGTAATTCTGCTTTTATTCACCGGCTCGAACGGTCTTAATATCACTTTGGTTTGATCGGGCTTAAGAATTATCCCGCTTCTTTGAACTTTCATTTCTATTTACCTTTCTCATTGATCATTTTATTTAATTTACTTGATGCTATGCTATCTCTTTCTATCGATAGCAATGTTAGCAGGGCTTCTATTGTTGATTCAGCACCGGAGTTTTTATTAACCTCTTTTTCACTTATGATTCCATCATAGCTAATTCCGGTTTGGTCGAAATACATTTTTGCTTTCGCCGGGTTATTCCCGAAAAACCACACCGCAATTTCTGCTGCGAGTAAGGAATAAGCTTTGTCATTTGTTAGTTCGGCAGCCTTCAACGCTGCATAAACCATCGGGCGGATGCCATAAGCGATCTGCGGAAATTTCTTCTTTGAATCCAAGATTGTTTTGCCGTTTTCCTTCTTTAACGAAAACTCATTGATAAATTTTTTGCGGAGAAGATATTTGTAGAAATACTTTATCTCGCTTAACGATGCATCATAATACCTTTTGTTGCATGTTATCTCATAAGCGCATAGAAGCGAATATGCTTGAGAATTCCCCCATCCGTGCCATAAATTTTCCCAGCTCATAAAGGCATAAAATGGGAATTCTTTGCGGCTGCCTTCTTGCATGGACATAATTCCTTCGCAAAAATCATTAATAAGATTCAACACGGAATCATCTTTGAAAAGGTAATTATACTTACACAAAGCAATAACAATTAATGCTGCTTGATCTGCTGCATATTGATTCGGCAGCCACACCGGGCGTTTAAAACCACTCAAGTCAACGAAAGTTTTTTCATACTGAAAATGTTTTTTTGCTGCGCCAATTGTTTTTTCAATTGCTAATTTTATTCTTTCGGAGAATTCCTTGTCGAGAGGCTCAAAAAAAGGATACGCTTCCGTTAAAGACCACAAAGCGCGCCAGCTCCACCAGCTCGCCTGTGCAACACTGTTTTGATGTGTTTTGTTTATCGAATAATCCGGAAAAATGAAATTGTAAAAAAAACCGTTTTCAGTCTGCATGTGCAAAACAAACTCAATTAGTTTTGCGGCTTTATGGCTTGCTGCTAAATCGTTGTATTGCCTAGAGTAATTCATATAAAAGACGGCAGCACGTGCAACATCGTCCACACATGCAATTCCTTCATCACTATCACCTACTAATTTGTAATCCGGGTACTCGCAGTAAATATGAATAATGCCAAGTTCTTTTCTATCAACGGAAATTTCTTCATAAAGGTGATCAAGGTGAGAAGTGTTAACTAATTTATGTTGTGCATTCGAATTCACAAATGAGAAAAACACAACATACAAAAACAGTGCTGCCGGGTATAAAATCTTTTTAGTTTTCATCGCTCTGTAATTATTTTCTATTCGCAAACTGAAAGCAAATAATCAATTGTTGTTTCAGCGAGACAAATGTTCGAATCGGCACCGGAATAATATATTTTTACCCGTCCATCCGGTTCCTCAATCCAACCGCATGAAAACACAACATTATTAACATCGCCGGTTCTTTCATAATCTAGCTCAGGCGAGAGAATTGGCTCTTTTGTTCGCCCCTTTACAATCCATGGCTTTTCAAGATCGAGCAGAACTACGCCGAGTTTATACAAAGTCGAAATTTCAAAACCACGCACACCATGATAAAGCATCAGCCATCCGGATTTTGTTTTTAACGGGTGACTTGATGAACCGATTTTATCGTTTTCCCACGTTCCCGGAATTGGTTCAACAACAACTTTATAATTTCCCCAATGCAAAAGGTCGGGGCTTTTACTAATCCAAATATCACGGCGATGTTCCGCAGAAGGTCTGTCTATCTTCCAGTAAAAGTCATTTATTTTTTCCGGAAAGAGAGTGCAATCCTTATTCGAAGGTTCGCTGATAGGTCCGTGTATTTTAAATGTATTGAAATCTTTCGTTTCGGCAAGAATAGCCAGCGGCATATACTTTGAGTAACCTGTGTAAGTTAAATAATAGGTATCATCAATTTTTGCTATTCGCGCATCTTCAATTCCCCATTCAACATATTCGAAACATTCCTTGTGATCTTCCGGAGTAAGCGTTGGTTTTGTATCCACAGTAAAATTGTAGCCATCTTCACTAACTGCCTTAACTAAGGATGATCGACCGTTAGGCATTTCAACACGGCACATCAGCAAATATTTATCATTGAATTTTACTGCGCCCGCGTTGAATATACTGTTTATCTTAAAAGGAACATCTACTTTTGTAATAATAGGATTTTTCGAATACTTCATAATTTTCATGATTAACGCACCTTGGTTTAATTAGAGTCTTTTTCACTGAATTCGTTTTCTATTTTTTATTCCTTCATACCCGATGAAGCCATACTTTGAATAAAATATTTTTGGAAGAACATATACGCTATAATTATTGGTAGAGCTAGTACAGTTGCAGCGGCAAGTTTTACTCCAAGTTGAGATTCCGCTCTTCCACCAACAGCAAACAAAGTTACAAGCTGCGGCATTGTCATTAAGCTTTCATCGCGGATTACAATTAAAGGCCACAGTACTTCATTCCACGATGCCATGAAGGTTATAATCCCAACTGTAACCAAAGCCGGAATCGAATTAGGCCATAATATTCCAAAAATAATTCTGAGTTCGCCGCATCCGTCAATTCGTGCCGCGTCAATTAAATCTTGCGGTATTGTTTTGAAGTATTGTCGAAACATAATTATCGCGAGGGAATTCATTAAATATGGCACAATCAAACCGGCGTAAGAATCCACCCAGCCGAATTTTACAATCAGAATATATTGAGGAATGAGAGTAATTTGAAATGGAAGTGTCATCGTAAATATGATGATGTAAAAAATCAGATTACGTCCAACAAATTCAAGACGAGACAATGCGTAACCAACCATCGAGCCGAAAACCAATACGCCTACTGTAATTGTGCTTGCTACTATCATGCTGTTTATAAATGCTTTGCCTATGGGAATCTTATCAAACATTTGAATGTAACTACCGAATGAAATACCGGATGGAAGGAAAACTAGATTGCTTATTTCGTTTTCCGGTGCTAGAGATGCGCTCAACATCCAAACAAACGGATATAAAAACGAAATTGCACCTACAACAAGTAAAATGTAAAGGATAATTTTTTTCATCATTTATCCTTCTCTACAAGTTTTTTTTGGATCATTATAACTGCTAAAATTAATAGAGCAAAGAAAAATCCAAGAGTTGAAGCATAACCCATGTGATAGTAGAAAAATCCTTGCTTATAAATATACAACACAGCCGATACCGTACTGTTTAAAGGACCGCCTCCGGTCATTACATACGGTTCGATAAAAAGAGAAAACCCGCCGATAGTTGAAAGAATAACAACCATAAAAACCGTCGGATTAATTATTGGAAGTGTAATATGAAAAAATTTTTGCCAGTGAGTTGCACCTTCCATATCCGCCGCTTCGTAATAATGCGGAGGTACCGTTTGAAGCCCTACAAGAAAAAGTATGATATACAAACCAACATTTTTCCATGTAGCCATAACCGCAATAGATGGCATTGCCCAATTCGGATCTGTAAGCCAACCGATTTTTCCCAAACCAATTTTTACAAGCATCCGGTTTAGAAGTCCCGTATCAAAACCGTAAAGCTGCTGCCATAATATTGTAACAACAACTCCGGAAACTATTACGGGAAGAAAGAACGCTCCACGGAAAAATCCCTTGAATTTTATTTTTTGATTCAGCAGCTCGGCTAGAAACAATGCTACAACAATCTGAAGCGGTATGTGTATGATGAGAAAAATCACCGTGTTAAAAATCGATTTCCAGAAGATTGCATCCTGGAATAATCTTTTATAATTGCTCAAGCCGGTATATTCCATTGGAGCTATAATATTCCAATTATTAAAAGTAAGGTAAATGGAAAAACCAACCGGGAAGGCCACGAACACCATAAAATAAATGATGTACGGCGATACAAGTAAATATGGAATTATTTTTTTTTGCATCGGTTTCCTATTTCAGAAATAAAAGATTAACCGCTTTCTCCGCATCGTTCAATGCTTCGCGTGGGCTTTTTTTGCCATAAATTACACACGCTTCATACTCTACGGAAATCAAATCGAAAACTTCTTTCAACACCGGACATTGATCAGTTCCTTTAACATACTTTGCTTGTTTGGCAAATGCTTTCATCTTAGGATTTTTTTCGAAGTAGCTGAAATATTTCGGATTTGTATCCAGAT